>NZ_JAMYOX010000035.1:0-69418 GCF_040320025.1 Mesorhizobium sp. M0808 | reverse complement strand
GATCCAACATCGAACCCTGCGTAGGACTATCGGCGAGCTGAGGACCACACCAGTCTCAGAGCGACGACATCATTGAGGCCCAAAGGCTCACGCATTTTCACGGCTTATTCGCCAGAATGATCAAGCTGATCAAAAAGGCACCCATCGTTTGATTGATGAATCCATCCTGCGCGCCTGAGTGCATGTCTTCGAAGCTGAGCCGCCTCTCAAAGCGAGAGGACTCGGATCCTATGAAGTTGGCAAACTGCGTCTACGCACACCTAGAGCTGACCGGATTTTTGGTAGTCATGAGACGATTTCTCCTCAACCGCGACCCAGATACACCATGACCGTGCAAGTGCCGTGCCAAAGGAAAATCACGCCAAAACAATTAAGTGGCGCTACTAAGATGACTAGTGTCCGACATTGTCGGACATTGGACGCAAGCATCTGAGGAAGGCTCGAGTTTGTCGCGCGCGTGCGGGTTGTCGGACAGGACGCTGCCAGGTTCAGGCCAGAAGCTCTAAAGGCGATACCGTGGCGATCCGGGCGGTGGAGGTACGCTGCGTCTTCGCGATTGCTCAACGCGCGCCACGGCGTAACAGAAACGGCCGAGGATAATCGCCGCTGGATGAAAGTTCAGTGGCATGTATGGACGTATATGGACCCCGCCCGATTGCAACAGGTCGGCTAGATCAAGATCGTCGGTCACAACTGCTGACGTATATCCGGCTTCCTGATGCGGCTGGACAACGTCGTCGCCGCGAGCCCCGATGGATTTTCGCGGGCTTCCACCTCATCGGCCCCTAGACATTGGCCGAAGCCAAGCCGGTCCACACACCAGGTTCGGGAAGCGACGGAATGACCGTTTCACCATCTCCTACCATTTTGCTGCAATTGCTGGGGTGAGACCTCCTTCTGTTATTCCTTCGTTTGCCGCTTCGCCTTAAGCTGCTTTCACCGATGGTGCGTGCTCGTAGACTGTGCCGCCCGAGAGCATGGCCCACACGATCCTCGCATTCTTGTTGGCGAGCGCGACAGCCGCGACATTGGGATGCCGCCTTTGCCGCAACTTACTAAGCCAAAGGCTTCGAGGATCCTGCTTGCCCGCTGCTTTGCCGAGCGCAGCGCGAGCGCCATGGATCATCAATGTGCGCAGATAGCGATCGCCGCGCTTGCTGATACCGAACAGGCGGGCTCGCCCTCCACTGGATCGTTGTTTCGGCACGAGACCGAGCCATGCCGCAAACTGGCGGCCGTTCTTGAAGCAAGTTCGATCACCTACGGCAGCGATCAAGGCTGTCGCGGTCACAGGGCCGATACCTTCGATCTTTCCAAGCCGCTGACATAGTTCGCTGTTGCGAAAGAGCTCCCGAACCCGCCGATCATAAGATGCAATGCGTTGGTCCAGTTCGGCCAACTCCGTTTGCACTTCTCGGATCAGCACCCGCACCAATTCATTGAGACCATCGTCGCTGCCCCCGCAATTTCAGCAAGGGCCCGGCGCAGCCGTGGGATGTCGCGGGCAATGACCACTCCATGCTCGGCTAGAAGTCCACGAACCTGATTAACGAGCTTGACCCGATCTGCAACCAGACGGCTGCGAATGCGATCAACCGCTTGAATCGCCAATTGATCGGCTGATTTCGGCGGAACAAAACGCATCGTCGGGCGGCCTACGGCTTCGCAAATCGCTTCAGCGTCATTCCAATCGTTCTTGTTGGACTTGACGTATGGCGTCACGAACTGAGGGCTGATCAGCCGAACCTCATGGCCGAGATCGGAAAGCACCCTTGCCCAATAATGCGCTCCGTTCGAGGCTTCCATGCCGACCAGACATCGTGGCAGATTGGCGAAGAAGGGGGCTACCGCATCGCGGCGTAGCGTTTTGCGCACGACGACTTTCCCGTGGCAGTCGACACCGTGAACCTCGAAGACGTATTTCGCTAGATCCAGGCCTATTCGAACGATCTGCATGACATCCTCCTTCGTTGCAGTTGGCGTTCGAGATTTCACCTCGCCTGGAGGGCGGGGTCCATACCATTGGCCTCCGCCGGCAAGGGCTTTCTGACGTTGCTGCCAGATTGGTCGGGTGCAGGCATGTATTCGGCCTTTGAGTGCGGCCTATTGTTGCCGCTGGCCCTGATGAAGTCCGCTGATCGGATCCCAGAAAGGTCAACGCGCTTTTAAGCGGCACCCACTGAGCGGGTTTGTCCGATCCCGGCTCGACCGTCCGTCATCACACCATCAGCGCCTCACCAATCTCGGCAATCCTTCTCGACTGCTCAAACGGCGGCCGAAGCCTCAAAGCGTCGTCCGGACATCATTAGCGCCCAAACGACCCGCGCCATTTTGTTCGCCAGGGCGACGGCGACGACGTTGTATGGCTTCTTCATCAGAAGATCGGCCGCCCAGCGAGTTGATGGCGCTTTTCCTGTTCGGCTGAAGCGGCGTACGGCATGGGCACCGACCACGAGAAGGCGGCGGAGATAAGGATCGCCCTGCTTGCTAATCCTGCCGAGACGGTCCTTGCCGCCCGATGAGTTCTGCCGCGGCACCAGACCTATCCAGGCCGCCAGCTGCCGGCCGGATTTGAAGAGCGCTACGTCTGTCACGGTTGCGGCGATAGCGCTTGCAGTGATCGGGCCGATTCCCGGAACTGTCTCCAGGCGTCGGCTCAGTTCATTCGAGCGATGCCAGGCATGAATCTGGCGATCCATCTCGCTGACCTTCTCGTGCACTTCCCGCAATTGCCCGATCAGCGGAAGAAGCGCCGACTGCGCAAGCGGCGAGATGAGATCGTGATCATCATCTTCAACCAACGCGATCAGCATTCCGACGCCAGCAACACCCTGGCGGGTCACGATGCCGAACTCCGCCAGGTGGCCGCGCAAGGCGTTCACCAGCATTGTCCGTTGCCGGATCAAGAGCTCGCGGACCCGATGCAGCATCAGTACGCTCTGTTGCTCCTCGCTCTTCACCGGAACGAAGCGCATCGTCGGCCGGGCCACCGCCTCGCAGATCGCCTCGGCATCCGTCGCATCATTCTTCTGCCGCTTCACTTTACATATGGCTTGACGTAGGATGCAGGCATCAGCCGAACGTCGTGACCCAGTGACATAAGAACCCGAGCCCAGTGGTGCCCCGTCGCGCAAGCCTCGATGCCGATTAGGCACGGCGGCAATGCTTTGAAGAACCCAGCGACATCATCGCGGCGAAGCTTGCGACGGACAACGACAGCATCAGCGCCATTGACCCCGTGGACCTGAAACACCTGCTTGGCGATACCAGACCAATTGTGGTAATCTTCTCCATGGACGGCTCTCCCTCATGTGACTTTCGACAGCCACACTTTGGCACATTGCGATGCCGGGAGCGGAGGCCGTCCACCACATCAGGTCACCGTCCCTGGCGCAGATCAGGTGACGCTTTCCTTTTCGTCCAGTTCGTTCGCCTCGACCTGTTCGGCTTCTTTAAGCCCGAGGAGAAGCTGATCTTCAGTAAGTGTTTCGGCGCGTCGGCCCGCTGGCGCTGCAATCCTCTGATGATCTGGCGCAGATAGGCATTTTCCGCTTCGCGCGAAAGCACCATCGCTTTGAGCGCATTCAGGTCACTCGGGGCGCAGGTGCAGGCGGCACGGCCGGTCCAGTCCGCGAGTGTCAAACGGTCGAGAGCGATGTCTCGCCGCTTGCAGATTTTTGGCAGTCTGTAGAGAGTGAGGTGATCGGCGCATTTGGAGACGGCGACTAGGCTACGATCGCTTTTGTCGGAATGCCACCTTCGATCAGTCTTGCGGGACCCTGGTAGGCCGGCGGGCGCGCCTGAAGTCGGATCACCAGCATCGCTATAGAAACCGAGGGGACCACACCTCTTCGATCAGTATTTTCCAGCCTGCTCAAGTTGCTCGAAAAGCTCTTGTACGTTGTTTTCAAGAAATGCTTCCTCTCCGTTCCGATGGATGAGTTCAAAGCTTATCCCCGTATTAGGGCATCGAGAAGAGAATGCTTGTGTTAGGCCAGGTCCCTCAATAATGGTCGTGTCGAACGACAATCCCCGCGCTCTAAGCGTATTGACCGCCGCCGACACATCGTCGACAGCTAATGCAACATGAGCTAGACCTACCCCGTAATTTTGGACAAGTTGAGACACCTGCGACTCTGGCTCTGTACCTTGGCAAAGTACAAAGCACATGTCGTTCCGAACCATGTCCGCACACACCATCCAAGTCTTCTTACCCTTTATATGCAAACGCCGCCTAAGCTTAAAGCCAAGGACATCTTGAAACAGGTGGATAGCGTCATCTAGTTTATGAACCGCCAAAGCTATGTGATCAATGCTGTGTAATCGAGGGTCATGATGGCCATTTGCCTCGATAGATACTTTCAGAGAGCCATCAGACGGCGAACCCACGGGATAAGTCATTTTTTTTGAGTCCTTCTGTTTAGGTGACGCAGCCAATTTAATGATCAAGCCATAAGCTTGCTAACAGCCTGATTACACATGAGTAGCCTCGCGTACGGGAATGGTCCATTTTTGCGTGGTCGTGGGACAATTTCTGCTCAGTGTGAGCGCGTTTGTCGATGACTTGCATTTAACATGCCAACGGAAAAAGCAGGCGCTGGCGTCTGGAGCGGTTTCGCCGCTGACAGGGGGCAGGTCAAGCCGGTCAGGTTCACGCGCTTTGAAGCGGTGGGATCCCGATCGTCTGGTCAGGATCATGCGCGCGGAGCGCAAGGCATGATCGCCTCAGGAGTTGTCGTTTACGTGTCGTGCCACCAGATCCGGAGAGCATGAGGAACTGTGGGGCGGTTGGTGGCGGAGGCTCTCTGAACGGGCCGGAACGGATGCGGTGCTTCTTGATCTTGTTGTATAAGGTTTTGCGGGTAATGCCGAGCGCGGCGGCAGCTTTGCCGCGGTGAAGCTTGTTCCGGCGCAACGCGTCGATGACCCATTCTCTCTCCGAAAGGGTCGTGGTCCCTTTGGTTGCCGGTTTGGCTCCAAGAACCGGAAGGACCCGTTCCGCCGTGATAATGTCTGCAGCCGCTCGAACAGCCGCCGCGAACCGAACCGAGACAGGGTTTTGGTGGTCAGCGAGCCGGACATGGCATCGTCATCGAGCAGTCTTTTGACCACCTCCCCCGCCCCCTTGGCGCGCAACTTTGGCATCACCGCAGCAAGCGGCTCGGCGCGCTGCGAAAGTTCTGCGGCCAGCCGCAAGGCATCATCCGCGCCCTGGGCCAGCGCCAGGCACGCCGCCCTTTCAAATTCTTTTTGCTCCCCCGGCCGAATCCGCTTGGCGCGACCGTCACCGGTTCGGAAGGCTAGAGCAAAAGCCTGGGCCATCAGCAGCGGCACCGGCCGCGGCCAGCGCAGCTTTTGCGCCAGAACCAGATCGGCGCACCACCACGCCAGCAATTCCGCTCCCGGCGACAGGGCAACAACACGGCTGGCGGCTGCCGCAGCTGTAAACGGCGCCGGCCGGCCGGCGCGCATCACATCGTCAATCGCACCCGGGAGATCGGCAAAACCGTCATCCCAGCGCAGCCCGAACTGATCGACCTTCAGCCAGCCTCGCGACGTCGATCGCCGGCGGCCGCGATGCCAGCTGCCGCCACGCAGCCAAAATGTTCCCGGCGGGGCCGGGATCGCCGTCAGCAGGACGCAGATACCAGGCATTGCGTAGCGCGGCCTCATCCTCGGAGCGGCCGGCTAGGCGCACGGCGGCAACGGCGCATTTCAAGGCAAGCCGCTGCCGCCATGCGCCGGCCCAGGAAGGCTGCGGCGCCCGTGCGAGGCTGTCGAGCGCGCCCAAGGCGGCGCCGGCCTGGAAGGCGGCGTCGGCGTCGCTCGGCCCGCCGCCGGCGGCAAGCGCCCAGGCCGGGACGGTCGGCGGCGAGGCGGGACTGGCGGTCGCGGGATCGAGGCGAATCATGATTTCGAGGGTAAAGCGCCGGTGCGCTTTGCGCTAGAATTTTCGCGCCAAAACGCACAGCCTGTCGGCGTGATAAAACGAACGATAATTGCATTATCGTTCGTTTTTGTCATTACGTTAGAAATGGCCGCTGTCGCCCGCGGTTCAACGGTCGCAGGAGAGTGTCAGCGACCTTTTTGAAGACTGGTGGTCATTAAAGGAGGTTGGACGATCACGGTGCACGGGCATCTGCCACAGACGCTTTCAACCCTGCGGGCGCAAGTCTGTCACCGGCCGGTAGAAGATCACACGCACCGACGGAACAAGCTGGTTGAGGTAATCGAAATCCCCAACATTGCCGGTCAGGACCGTCGCGCCCAGCAGACCGGCCTGGTGCAAGATCAGCGCATCGTTGAGGAAGCGGCGTTCATGGCCCTCCCCTTTCGGCAGACGGCTCAGCCGGAACAGCAGGCCGGCAAGCATGCCGGCGCGTCCCCAGGCGGTGGCGTCGGGTGCATGCAGCCGGTGCACTGGAATGTCTTCAATCGTGCCTGCAACCACTTTCAGGACCGACTTCGTCGTGGGGTGCGCTGGGTCGAGCCGGCCGAACAGGTGGCTGAGCTCGGCAAGGCAGACGGCCGAGTGCTGACAGAGCCTATAGATCAGAAGGTCATCGACCACTTTGGGCGTGCGCCCCTGAAGGACATCCAGATAGACGCTCGTGTCGAGAAGCAATGCACCGCCGACAGGCGGCTGGTTCCCTGCCCAGCACAGAGCGGAATCCGGCCGCCGTTCCAGCCCGCCGGCACGCCGCTGTGGTTTGAGGGAACGCAGTGCGCTCCCGAGATCAAACGCCAAGATCAATGTCTGCGGAGATGCTGCCCTTGCGGCGGACGAGCTGGGCGCCAAAATCGTCCTCGAGGGCCAGCCGCGACAAGGCGAGCTCCAGCAGCTCAGTGTCGGAGGTCACATGAGCGCGCTTCTTTGCCGCCTCGATCAATTCCGACGGCACCCTCCCGGAAAGGCGTGTGTTCTTGGCCGCGCCGAGAAGGCCGACCGCCCTCGCCTGCTCAAGCACCAGACGGTTCCGGGTGTGGGCGATCCGCTCCTCGCTTTCGGCTGCCGTTGCGCCACGTACGCTCATCCTGGATTCTCCTGTTGAACGAAACATAAGGGATGTTGAACATGAAGGCAAGGATCGGCACTGAGAAAGAGGGCTCTAGGAGGGTCAACACTGGATCGGACATGGTCCGTCGCCCGGTCATGCTATAGCACGACCCAGCGTGTGGTCGTACGCGACCGGCGCAAATCCCGGGAGCTATTGGTCAAGCACCTCGCGGTGGACAATTGGGCGCTTTGGTCGCACGTTGGGGCTCTCAGAATCGCACCACTGTGACATTCAAATGATCGAGAGTTTCGATGGGCAGTCCCCGCAATTTCATGACGCCCATCGACGCGGTCGACACCAGCGACCTGCCTGACATTGTCGACGTCGTCATGGAAATGGGGCACCCGGATGAGGCTCCCTCCCCTCCCACGCAGGTCCTCGACCCGCGACAAGCATCACTGCCTGCGCATCTCGAAAAGCTGGCCGACCGCGCGCGCGATTACGTCGAGGCGGCGAGTTCGGCAAACACCCGTCGCGCCTATGCCGCCGACTGGAAGCATTTTTGCGCCTGGTGCCGGCGCCAGGCGTTTGATCCGCTGCCGCCAGATCCACAAGTCGTCGGCCTCTACATCACGGCCCAGGCCTCAGGATCGGAACGGGACAAAAAGTCTGTGTCGACCATTGAGCGCCGCCTGTCGTCGCCGACCTGGAACTATACGCAACGCGGTCAACCGCTCGACCGGAAGGATCGGCATATCGCCACCGTGCTCGCCGGTATCCGCAATAAACACGCCTCCCCTCCCCGTCAAAAGGAAGCCATCCTGCGCGACGATCTTGTCGCCATGCTGGAAACGCTCGATCGTGGCACGCTGCGCGGTCTGCGCGGCCGCGCCATGTTGCTTTTGGGCTTCGCCGGCGGCCTGCGCCGCTCCGAAATCGTGGGCCTCGATGTTGCGCGCGATCAAACCGAGGACGGCTGCGGCTGGATTGAAGTTTTCCCGGACAAGGGCGTGCTGGTTACGCTGCGAGGCAAGACCGGCTGGCGCGAGGTCGAGATTGGCCGCGGCTCGTCCGATGCCACCTGCCCGGTCGTCGCCCTGCAGACCTGGCTGAAGCTGGCCCGCATCGCGCATGGCCCCCTCTTCCGCCGCGTCACGGGGCAGGGCAAAGCTGTGGGCGCCGAGCGGCTCAACGATCAGGAGGTGGCGCGGCTGGTCAAACGCGCGGCCTTGGCCGCCGGCGTGCGCGGTGATCTTTCCGAGGGCGAGCGCGGCCAAAAGTTTTCGGGCCACTCGCTGCGTGCCGGCCTCGCGTCCTCTGCCGAGGTTGACGAGCGCTACGTGCAGAAGCAGCTTGGTCACGCCTCGGCAGAGATGACACGCAAATACCAGCGCCGGCGCGATCGCTTCCGCGTCAATCTAACTAAGGCATCAGGATTGTAGAGTGCGGTACGCCCCCCAGCCGCAGGGGACTCTGGATTCGCCAATCCACCCCGGCGCCACAGATCCAACCGTCAAGTTGATGGGTTTCCAAGGTTTATTGGTGCGGCGCAAGCCTCCAACTTGAGGAGCTGTTCCCAGCTGGGAACTCAAAGTACGGGTTGTGCGAGAAGTTTGCTTCTCGATGAGTTCTCCAGGATCCTTCGCCGACACGTGGACTAGCCCCCGAGGGAAGTTGCCTGGCGACTGCAGGAGCCTCTTGCTCGACGCTGGAGGAAAGTGCGCGTGGACAGGGCGCCCACGTGCCAAACGGTGCTGATTGCTGTCAAATCGCATGGGACGCCTGGCGACAGATCCGAGCCGCTGAGTTGCCATTCGCGAGAGTCGCTCGGCCCGGAAGGAATGCCTCGTTGCAGGGTAGGGGCCGTGGGGGACAACCCATCGTCTCCGACGCAAAGGATGGTGACTCCCCTAGGACTGCGCGAGCTCAGTGCCTCCTCCGTCACAACGGGAATTTCGCCGCCGCGCCAATGGGGGGTATCTCTCCATGCGCAGAAACCTACCGGCGCTTGTGTAGGTCGCTCGCCGCCGTACGCGGAAGCCAGAGGCCAACCGGTACACCAACGTCGACTACCTACGAGAACAAAACGGGCAACGGGGCTCGCCCGTGCCCCCATGCTGCGTAACCACCTTCATAGCTGTCTTTTTCAATGCCTGATGCGCAACTTTGACGGCACAGGGAAGCCAGCGATAACGAAAAGTTCCCAGCTGGGAACTGCCCTGTGTCCATTTGCTCGAATTCTCCGAATCGGGCATACCTCCAGTAACGGAAAAACCGCGTAATTCGAAAACTTGGCGTAGTTGGCGTGGCGTTAACAGCTTGTTAACCACAGTCGCTATCAATAGGCGCTGGGTGCAAGAGGAGAATCTGGGTGACGCGGCATCTAAGTAGCCTTCAGTTCATGAATACCTTTTCGACGAAACTCGAGAAGGCACTCAACAATCTTTCGCTGGCTCAGTATCCTCCTGATGCGATTCGTACGATGCGCAAATTCACTTCGACGGAAGTGGCAGCATTGCTAGGAGTGACCGAAGCTTACATACGGCAGGTCTCCTTAAAAGGGCAGGGACCTGAGCCAGAGACAACGACCACCGGAAAGCGCCTATATTCTGTGGAGCAGGTGCTGGACCTTCGGATGCACTTGGCGGAAAAGGCACGGAAGAAATGGATCAATCCTCGTCGTGTTAAAGGCGAGGATTGCCAGATCATCGCGATCACGAACTTCAAAGGTGGATCGTCCAAGACAGCGACCACTATTCACTTGGGTCATTGGTTGGCACTACGTGGATATCGCGTTCTCGCAGTCGACATGGATCCCCAGGCGTCGTTAACAAGTCTGCAAGGAGCGTTACCCGGATTTGACTACCGAGAAGGTGACACCCTTTACTCAGCGATTCGGTTTGACGATCCGGTGCCAACGGAAAAGATTATTCATCAGACGCATATCATCGGATTCGACGTCATCTGCGCCGGTCTTGAGCTGACAGAATTCGAAACGGCCGTCACCCTTGAGATGCGCAAGAGCGGTGGAACCAGTTTTCTGCTTCGAGTGTCACAGGCCCTCGAACAGATCGTCGATAGCTACGACATCGTTCTTCTCGACTGTGCGCCGTCACTCAATTTCCTGACACTTTCATCGCTCACTGCCGCTACCGGAGTCCTAATCCCAGTTCCAGCGCACATGCTCGATGTCGACTCCACAGGGAAGTTTTTGGAGCTGGCCGCATCTTATATGCAAATCCTGGATGAGGCTGGTGCAGGCGCACGTTGGGATTTCGCCAAATTCCTCATCACAAAGTTTGAGGCCAACGACCACCCGCAAGCCAACATGCAGGCCCTAATGCGCCAAGTGTTTGGCGAGGATTTACTTCTGAATTCAGTCTCCAAATCCACTGCGGTTGCGGACGCTCTCACTTGGAAGCAGAGCCTCTATGAAGTGCAACGATCGAGGTTTTCGGCACCTAAAACTTATGATCGTGCAATCGAATCGATCAATGCCGCGAACGCGGAAATAGAAAGCCTCATCACAATGGCATGGAGGCGAGAACAGTGAGCCGTAAAGATTCTAAGGGCATGTTTGCTGCTGTTTTGGGGCAACTCGGGGAGGACAATTCGGAGGAGGGCGTCAGCCGCCGCACGTCATCGCCGCACCTGATGAAGGTGGCGGCTGGTGTTCGCCAAATGCAAGAGCGTAGCGATATCGCCGACAAGTTACTGAAGTCAGGCGAACAGATCATTGAACTCGATCCCGACAAAATACGGCCGTCGTCTATCACCGATCGATATGATGACGCCTACGAGATTTCCGCCATTGCTGAGATCACTGAATCCATGCGGGAGCGCGGTCAAATTGTGCCTGGATTGGTTCGGCCAGTACAAGGCAAGGATGGCGAGTTTCAAATCGTCTATGGTCGCAGAAGATTAGCGGCAGCTAAGCAGCTTGGGATCGGATTCAAAGCGGCCGTCCGCGAGTTAACTGATGAACAAGCAGTCATTTTCCAAGGCGAAGAAAACACCGCTCGAGAGGATCTTTCATACATTGAGAAGTGCGCTTTTGCGCTTGCGCAGCAGGAAGCGGGATACAAACGGGACACCATCTGCGCTTCGCTGTCGACAGGAAAATCGCATGTGTCCGAGATGATCAAAATCGCCTCATCGGTCGACAAGGAGATACTGCAATCGATTGGTAAAGCTCCCGGGATTGGTCGAGGACGATGGCAGGAATTCTCGAACCGCTATTCCATAGACGGCTCACCCGCAAAAGCTTTCGATCTTGTTCGCAAAAACAAATTCCGCGAGGCAACGTCCGACGACAGATTCATTATTCTGCTTGAGACGCTTCCATCGGATCATAATGCGATCAAAGAACCTGCGGGTCCGGCCAAGCCATCAAAGCCCAAGATTGCTATGAAATCCTGGGCTGCTCCAGACAAAACAGTCAGCGTCAGCCTCAAAGACAACGGAAAAACTACCATGATTGCCGTGGGAGAGGCTGAAGGATCGCGTTTCGCAGCGTTTATCGCCGGACAACTGGACGACCTGTTTGAGGCCTTTCGGAAGTCCATCACGAAACAAGGAGTCTGAAACCGCAAAAGAAAAAGGCCCCCGAACGGCAAGCCGTGGAAGCCTCTCTCTGAACTAAGCACTCTGAGAATCGCATCTCCACGAATCACTGTCAAGAGTCATTGGCGTCGTTTTGGCGAGCAGGTTTCTTTTGCCTAATCGAGGGTGAAAGAAAATGGAGACGACTATTGCAACGACGCCCTTTGGGCGGCGGCCGATGACGCTTGGCATGATTTCAAGCCAGGTCACCGCAAGGGCGGTGCCGAAGGACGCGACTGTTCACAAATGGCATGTCTTCCAGGATATCAAGGACGCCAGGATCGCTCTGGGGGCCACAGATCGCGCTTTGGCCATTCTCGACGCACTGTTGTCGTTCCATCCGGACACGGCGCTTTATGGCGACGGCGAGCTGATCGTCTGGCCATCCAACGAACAGCTGATCCGCCGCGCCAACGGAATGCCCCCAACGACCTTACGGCGGCACCTGGCCGTCTTGGTCGAGTGTGGATTGATCATCCGTCGGGACAGCCCAAACGGCAAGCGCTTCGCCCGGAAAGGGCAGGGGGGCGAGATCGAGCAAGCCTATGGCTTCGACATCTCGCCGATCGTCGCGCGCGCCGAGGAATTCAAGGAGCTGGCGGAAGCGGTCAGATACGAGAAGAAGGCCTTTCGTCTCGTTAAGGAGCGGCTAACCATATGCCGGCGTGACATCGTCAAGATGATCGACGCCGGGATTGAGGAGGGCGTGCCGGCGAATTGGGGCAGGGTCCAGCAGGCCTACCAGGCGATTGTCGGCCAGATACCACGCACCGCACCCAGACAGACCTTCGAAGCGATTGCCGAGGAGCTTGAAGGCCTTTGGGCTGAAGTGCGTGAAGCATTGGAATCATTTGTAAAAACACAGAAAATGGACGCCAATGAGTCCCGAAATGGACGCCACATACAGAATTCAAAACCAGACTCTAAACTTGAATCTGAAAGTGGCTTAGGAAATATAGATGAAGCGGGCGGCAACGTTGCGGACACCGACAACGTACGGAGCCTGCCGAAGCGCGAGCTGCCGCTAGGGATCGTGCTGGATGCCTGCCCGAACATGCTTTGGCTGGTAAAGGGCGGCGGCGGCATCCGCAATTGGCGTGAATTTCTGGCCGCGGCCGAGGTTGCCCGGCCGACCATGGGCATCAGCCCGAGCGCCTGGGAGGAAGCGCGAACGGCAATGGGTGAGCAGCAGGCGGCGATTACCATTGCTGCGATCTACCAGCGACAGGACCAGATCAACAGCGCCGGCGGATATTTGCGCAGCTTGACGGACCGGGCAAAGACCGGAAAGTTCTCGGTCTGGCCGATGGTGATGGCTTTGTTGCGGGCCAAGCTTGACGCGTCGAAGACGGTCGGAACCGGTTCAGGAACTGAAGCCGCTGCCGTCGATTTGGAGACGGCAGGCAAGGTTGTGCGCACCGAATCCCGGTTGGAAATCAGCGATGCCTTGCGACGCAGCCTCGACAGACCGGGGCGCGGATCATGATGAGGAGGGCGGGTTTTGATCCGCTCTATGAGCTTGAACGATCGCTGCAGCGCTTGTCGGGACGAGCGTCTTATGAGAGCATCGAAGGCATGAAGAACGAACAAGACCGGGAACCGACGCCCGATGAAACCGCCGGAATGGTGTGGTGGAACTCACTTGCGGAATCCGATCGTGCGGCTTGGCTGGCGCGGGCTGACAGCGCGGTTCCAGCTGATGCCTGGGCCGTGTACAAGCGGCTCGGGGATCTTGAGCGTCAGCCACGGACCGTAAACTGAGGACCATTCTGTAACGGGATGACGTCCTTGTCCCTCGGTCAGCTCGCGGGTAGTTCGGCGACGAGACCAAGCCGGCGGGCTCGATCAAGCAGGTTCTTGACTGATGAGGCCGACCATTTAGCGCTCCCTCGTGGGGTTCGCTCATGCAGGCGCTCGAGCTGGCCAGCGATGTCGCGTAGCGATAGGTCTGGGTTGGACTGATCCCTGCCACAAGGGTCATCAGGCGATCTTCGGGAGGCTGAGGAGACGCCCTCTTTAGCAGGGTGGATCCGGCCAGGTGCTCGGTGACGAGCCACCTCACTGCCCGCCGCAGTCGTTCAGGCGTCCAGTCGAGGCCGCGCTGCTTCAGGACCCGAGCGATATCGTCCCAGTTGTGATCTGGTCGCATCCGGCGGACTGTCGGAAGCCACTGGTTCATCGTTGATTGTAGCCATCGGCCATAGGCTGCCTTTTGCACCGCAGTCATCTTCGCCAGGGCTTCGGGCTTGCGCTCCCGGATACCAGGATTGCCAGGCAGCCGCCCCTTCGCTCGTGCGGCGATGATGCCGGCCTTGGTCCGCTCCGAAATCAGCGCACGCTCGAGTTGGGCAACGGCGCCGAGTACCTGTAGCGAAAACATGCCCTGTGGCGTCGACGTGTCGATTGGATCTCGCAGAGATCGGAAATGCGCGCCCTTCTCAGTCAGATCCTCGATCACCTGAAGAAGGTGGCTGACCGAGCGCGCAAGGCGATCGAGACGCACGACGACCAAGACATCGCCGGCGCCGATGTCGCTCATCAACCGCAGTAGGGCCGGGCGAGCTCTCGACGCGCCCGATCCATGTTCCTGAACGACGATGTCACAACCGGCCGATCGCAGCTCAATCTCCTGCGCTTCCGTCGCTTGTTCGTCCGTCGACACGCGCGCGTAGCCGATTTGCCGGCCTCTTGGTCGTCCGGAGCGTCGATCTTGCGCTTCACGGGCCATTTGCGGCGTCTCTCAGCAGGGGAAAGAGGCGTTTGTACAAACACCGAAGATATCAACAAACGATCGTTTGTAAACGTCTCTAGTGGCCCTTTGCGTAGCTCCTGCGGCTTTCGATGAGCCTGAAAATCAACGTTTTCTAGCCTCCTGACCGCCCCAGGGCGTGGTGCTGTACAGTCCCGATATGAGGTCATTATCGATAGTGAAAAGGCCGTCAGAAAAAATCCCGCACAAGTCAACCTAACGGCGATATAGCTTGACTATGGTGAATCAACTATCATGAAACCAATGGCTTACCACATCGGCGATTTGTCCCTGAAAGCCCTGATCGGGCCGGTTTCCCGCGCGACTGTCGGTTTTACTTCCCGATTTCAATTGAAGCGCTAAGCTGAAAATCCCGTACTCCCTCGACCGTCATTACAGCTTCGGACGGGGGAGGGGAGGGGGCTTTCAAAGGCCGGAAGCTTTTGTAAGGTTGGTCCGGAACCGATCGCGTCGGCGCTGATACTTGCGGGTCATCTCGGCCGAGGCATGGCCGAGAAGCTTTTGGACGTAGCGCTCCTCGATATCGGCCGAGGAGGCAAGGCCCGCGCGCAGCGAGTGTCCTGAAAACAGCAGTTCTCGCTCGCCTTCGGGAAGATCTCCGCGCACCCCAGCAGCGAGCGCCGTCCGCTTCACGAGACGGGCCACATGCTTGTCGGAGAGCCGCTCGACATCGACGGTCTTGTTGTCCTTGAAGATCCGGCGGAAGAGGGGGCCTCTCGCGATGCGCCCGAGCCTGATCCAGGTTTCGAGTGCGACGACGGGGCAGGAGAGGTCGCTGGAGCCGCGGCCGACCTCGACCTCGCGCCAGCCGGTCTTGCCGCGCAGCGTCACCAGAACCCCCTTGTCGGAAAAAATCTCGATCCAGCCGGCGCCGTCGCTCTTGTCGTCGCGGGCGACGTCGAGGCCGACGATTTCCGAACGGCGCAACCCGCCCGAAAAACCCAGGAGCAGGATGGCGCGGTCCCGGAGGCCTCTCAAACCATGATCCAGCGTTGCGACCATGGCCAACAGATCCTCGCCGAGCACGGCCTCCTTCTGCCGTGGCGGCTTTGCGTGCTTGCGGCGAATCCCGGCGAGCACGGTGGCAATATGCCGATCGGCGCGATCCATTGGCACGCCGCGCTGGGTAAAGTTCCAGGCGAGGCCCGAGAGGCGCCGCTCGATCGTCGCGACGGAGAGGGCAGGGGCGCCGCGTTTCGGCTCGCCTGATGCACAGGCGCCGATATAGAGGCCGATAACCTGGCTCGACGGTGGCATCGGCTCAAACCCTTCCCGGCGGCACCAACTGGCAAAATGCCGCCAGTCCTTGGCGTAGGCCTCCTGCGTGTTCTCGGAGCTGGCGGCCTTGGCATAGCCTGTCGCGGTCTCGACGAGGGCTTCCAGCCGCGCCGGCGATGGCGATGAGCCCATTTCCAGCACCAGATCGACGATATCGGGCAGATCGCCGTCAAGATCGTTGGCGTCCGAGAGATCGTTTTCGGTGGCTTTGGCCGGGGGATTTTGCATGGTTTGGCAGCCTATCACGATACGTCCGATAATGCAACCTTATCGGACATAAAAGCGTTGCGACAGGCTGTGCGCTTTGCACCGGATCGCTAGCGAAAAGCGCACGATGGCGTTATCGTCCACGCCATGATTCGTCCCGCCATGTCGCCGATTGCATCCTGCGAGCCGCCCACCGTGCCCGGCTGGGCGACCCAGCGCGGGTCGGTGACAAGCGATGCGGAGGCGGCGTTCATGGCCGGCGCGGCGTTGCATGCGCTCGACACTCTGGTGCGCGCGGCACCGCCCTGGGCCGGCGCCTGGCGCCAGCGCCAGGCGTTGAAATGCGCCGCGGCCGCCGTGCGCCTCGCCGGCCGCGCCGAGGACGAGGCGGCGCTGCGCGACGCCTGGCATCTGCGCAGCCCAGGCGACGATCCCGGCCCCTCCGGCGCCATTTTTGCGGCATGGAAACGACTGGCCTCACGCTCGCCGGCGGTCGACGCCGACGGCCTGCGCGGAATCTGCGACTTGCTCGGGGTCCGCTGGGATGGCGCGCTGGCGACCATCCCCGAACGCATGGACGATCTGCTGCGGTCCGCGCCGCCGGCGCCGTTCATGGCCGCCGCCATCGCCGGGCACGTCCACGCCGCGCGGCCGGAGGCGGCGTTTTTGGGCTGGTGGCTCGCCGACCTGGCGCTGGCGCAAAGATTGCGCTGGCCGCGGCCGGTGCCGCTGCTGATGGCGCAGGTGCATTCGTCAGCCTTTCGCACCGAGGGCGCACGAGGCGCAAAAATACGGCCGGGGGAGCAAAAGTTCGAGCGGGCGGTCTGCCTCGCGGTCGCGCAAGCCTCGGTGGAGGCCTGCCGGCTGGCCGCCGACATCGCCCGGAACGCCGCCCGGCTTGCCGCGGCGGCGCCCAAGCTCAGGGCGAAAGGGGCGGGGGAGGCGATCAGGTTGCTTCTCGACGAGGACGCCGTGCCCGGCTCGCTGCAGACGCCCCATCTGTCGCGATGGGGCGCGCGGCGCCTGTTCGAGCGGCTGACCGGTCTCGGCGCGGTGCGCGAACTGTCCGGCCGCGCCACCTTTCGCATCTACGGGCTGTGATGATGGCGGCGCGTCCGACGAAGGCTCGCCGAGGAAATGGGGATGGGCAACGACTGTTGCTTGACCGAGATCTCGACCACCTGCCGCCGGAGGTTCGGTGGCGTGAATGGATGGGGCGGGTCGAGGCCGTCATTTTCGCTTCCCACCAGCCGGTGTCGCGGGAGGTTCTTGCGCGGATGGTGGGCCGCGACTGCAATCTCGATCTTCTGATCGACGACATCCGCGCCGAACTGCGCGGCCGACCCTACGATCTGGTGGCGGTCGCCGACGGCTGGCAGCACCGCACCCGGCCGGCTTTTTCAGACGCTATCCGCGCCGCTTCGGGCGTCAGCGAACAGACCGTCGACCTGTCGCAATCGGAAGCGCTGGTGCTGATGACGGTGGCGTATTTCCAGCCGATCACCCGCGCCGAGCTGTCCGGGTTTTTCGGCCGCGAGATCAGCCGCGACCTCATTGGCAATCTGCGCGGCGCCGGCTTCATTGCTTCCGGACCGCGCGCGCCGCAGCCGGGGGCGCCCTACACCTATGTGACGACGAAGACCTTCCTGTCCCACTTCAGCTTCGAGACGCTGCGCGATCTCCCCGACATGGAGAAGCTCGAGGACGCCGGCCTGCTCGACAAGGCAAAACTGCTCGCCGACTTGTCCGGCGCGCTCGGCATTGTCAGCGAAGACGCAGAGGCGGAGGAGCAGGGGCTGCCATGACGCCACCGCCATTCGGGGAAGACACGATCCGTGCCCTCGCCATCGAGGAATCCTTCGCGCGCGGCAAAAGCTACTTTCGCAGCGGGGCTGTTTCCGAACTCGTGCGCCGCGGCGATGTCCTGACCGCGCAGGTCGAAGGCAGCGAATTCGCGCCTTACGTCGTGTCGGTCAGGCTCCGCGATGGCGGCGTCGCCGACACGCGCGGCGTGATCGAGACACGCTGCTCCTGCCCCTACGACTGGGGCGGCGCCTGCAAGCATGTCGTCGCCGTGCTCCTGAAGTTTGTTGCCAAGCCGGGCGAGGTCGTGGAAAGGCTTCCGCTCGCGGACATGCTCCGGGACCTCGATCGGGCGGCGCTGGCGGCGCTGCTGATCAGCCGGGCCGAGGAGGATCCGGGCTTGGTGCTCTGGCTCGAGGCGGAACTGGCCGTCGGCGCGCCGGACGGATTTTTGGCGGGTGCGCGCCGCACCGCCGTCGATCCGAAACCGATCAGACGGCAGGCTGAGGCGCTGCTGTCGGGGCGCAATTCCCGAAGACGCGGCTGGAGCGACGATGTCCCCGCGATCGACGAGGACGGCGTCGCGGCGCTGATCGACAAGGCGAGGCCTTTCCTCGAGGCGGGTGACGGTCGCAACGCCCTCGCCATTTTGGAGCCGGTCACCGAGGCCCTGGTGCCCGCATGGCTCGAACAGGCCGACTGGGACGAAACGCTGCACGAGTTTTTTCCCGTGCTCGGCCAACTGATCGCCGAGGCGGTCCTGATGAGCGATCTCGCACCTGGCGAACGCGACGACCTGATGGCGCGGCTCGATGTCTGGCAGGGCGAACTCGACGGCTACGGCCTCGACGACCATCTGCAGGTCGCGATCGATGCGCTCGAACAGGGCTGGGATGAGATCGGTCTTGCGGACGTGATGGCCGGCCGGGGACGAACCTGGCCGCTCTCGGGCCAGGGCGACTGGATCATGGAGCGGCTGACGGAAGCCCGGCTGCGGGTGCTCGATATCGGCGGGCGGGCGGAGGAATTTCTCAACCTCGCCAGAGCGGCGGGACGGCATGGCGATCATGCCGCGATGCTCGTGCGGCTGGCACGTGTCGCGGAAGCTGCCGCTTATGCCCGGAAACAGTTTCGCTCCGCCGAAGAGGTTCTGCTGCTCTCACAGGTCTTGAAGGAGGCGGGACAGATCGACGAGGCGCTGGAACTGGCCGAATGGGGTCTGACGCTGAAGGCGGAAGAGGACCGCTCCTATGGGATTGTCGGTCTCGCGCGCTGGCTGCGCGATTGCGCCGCCGCGCTGGCCAGGAGAGAACCCGCATTGACGGCGGCGGGCGCCGCTTTCGAGCACAGTCTGTCGCTCGATGATTTTCGGGCGGCCGAGACCCTGGCCGGACCGGAATGGACGGCGATGCGCGCCCGCCTTCTCGCGAAGTTGGCGGCGGCGAAACACGCTCACGACCGGACCGAGATTTTCCTGAACGAAGGCAGGATCGACGAGGCGGTGCGGTCCGTCGACGTCGAGAACGTTTTGCGCAATCCGTCCAATACGGTTCTTATGCGCCTCGCCGAGGCGGCGCACGCCAGCCATCCCGACTGGGTCATCGATGTCTGCGAGCGCATGGCCGTCAACGTCATGGATTCGGGCCAGGCCGGATTCTACGAACTGGCGGCGCAGTGGCTGGAAAAGGCGGTGCTCGCCTATGATGCGGCGGGCCGGTTCGACGACAGGATCGAAAGGATCGACAAGCTTATCGAAAAACACCGGCGCAAGCACAAGCTCAAGCCGCTGCTCCAAGCGTTGCGCCCGGGCGCATAGGCATGGCCGGACGGCCTTGGAGAGCCAAACCGCCATATCGTCGCACGAACGCGGCAACATCGTCGATAGACCCTGACCGACGCTATTCCAGACGGTAGCCAAGGGTCCGATATCCGGTCCGCCGCTTCGCGGCCATACGCGCCAGAACCTGCACGGCCCTGTCGACATAATCATAGACGAGAACGTCGGACTTGCCCTGATGTTCGCGATGCAGGCGCCCGACATACTGGGCGAGCGTCCCCTTCCACGAGATCGGCATGGTCAGGAACAGCGTGTCGAGCCGATGGTCGTCAAAGCCTTCTCCGAGATAGCGGCCTGTCGCCAGAATGAGCCGTTCCTGATCGTCCGATACGCGAAGGGCAGCCTCGGCCGCATTGCGGTCCGCAGCCTTCATGCCGCCGCGCAGGACCACGAGATTGCGAGCAAACTTGGCAAATCGCGCCTGCAAGCGTTCGAGATGATCCCGCCGTTCGGTCAGCACGACCGGCGACCGCCCCGCTTCCAGCGCCTTCAGCACGTCGTCGAAGATCAGATCGTTGCGGGGCTCGTCCACAGCAAGCGCGGCATAGATTGCTGGCATCGAGGGGCGTTCCATGTTCGCAAGGGAAAGCGGAAGCTGGAATGTGGTCGGTCGTTCCAGGACACGGTGGCTCAATGTGCTTTCGATTGCCTGGTGGCGCGCACTCGCGCGATACCGGACCGGTCCGCATTGCATGAAGATGATCGGATGGTGCCCGTCCTTGCGCGCGACAGTCGCCGACAGGCCGAGGACGTATTTCGCCTTGGCGCGCCGCGCCACCAGCTCGAAGCTTGCTGCGGACAGATGATGGCACTCGTCTACGACGAGATGGCCGTAGTCGGCCACCAGATCCGAAACTTCGCCGCGCCGGACAAGGCTCTGGATAAGCGCGATGTCGATAATGCCTGTCGGTTTGCGGCGCCCGCCGCCAATGACGCCGATATGCTGCGGGTCAATTGCGAGGAAGGCTTTCAGACGTTCGACCCACTGGGCGAGCAGTTCTCGGCGGTGCACGAGGATCAGCGTGTTGCGGGCGCGCTGCGCGATCAGTGCCGCGGTGACGACCGTCTTGCCGAATGCCGTGGCGGCAGCTAGCACGCCAAAGTCGTGCGCCGCCAGCGCTTCATTGGCTTCGACCTGCCTGCCCCTCAGCGCGCCGAGAAACCGTGTGCCTTCGGGAAGCGAAGCTCCCGATTCCCGGCGATCCTCCAGGTCGACGTCACCGCCGTGATTCCGGATCAGGCCGATCACCTCGTCCAGACAGCCGCGTGGCAGGCCGGCATGACTCGGATGCACCTCCGCGCAGGAAATGATCCGGGGTTTGCCGAAGGTCGACAGGCGCATGGCCTGGGCGCGATAGAACTCCGGATTCTGGAAAGCAGCCAACCGAATGAGCCGCGCCACCATGGTGGCGGGCAGGCCGGTGCGTTCGACATAGGCCTGATCCGCGAGCACGATCTTGATTCGGTCTGGCAGCGGCTCGGTGACTACGATCGGAGCACGCCTGGAAGGCGTCATCCGCCAGGGCTCATCCGCTGCTTCGTCCTCGACCGGCAATCGCACGCCGAGCACGCGGCCCCGCATCTCCGCCTCGTCTACCAAGCGGCTCACCGCGTCGGCGGGCAGAAGCGGCAATGACGACAGGAACGCCCACTGGTCGGCATAGGGACGCAGATCTCGATCGACAAAGACGCTGTTGCCCTGTTCCCGCGCGCGCCGCTGCAGCGGAAGGGCGATGAGGTTCCCGAATCCGCCAATACGCATGGTGTCCTGGCTTGGAAAGAAGCGGTCGTAAGAAGCAAAGCCGATTTCCGGGCGTCGCTCCATGGTCTCGGTCACGAGGAGGGAGCCGAGCTGTCGCGCGGAGCGCGCCGGGATCGGTTCGGAGAAGAAAATCCAGAGATGCCCGCCATTGCCGGACCGCGACCGCTCGAGCGCGGAATCAATGCCCTTGGCATCGCAAGTTTCCATCATGGCGATTGCATCCGCGGACCAACTCTCGCCGTCGAAATCAGCCGCCAGGAACCAGCAGGTTTCGTCGAGCAGCAGCGGGTAGACCCCGGCAACGAAGTTCTCGGAGCCGCGTCGCGACCCGGTCGCGCCACGCAGATGGTTTTCAATTACGTCGTCGGAGACCGGAATGAAGGCCTGACGTGGACATTCGCCACATTTTACCCGCGGCTTGCCGCAGATTCCCTTCACCCACTCATTGGCGCAGGCCGGCGCATAGCCCGACCGCCCCGCCTTCCTGTTTTCCCAGCGGACCGGATGCACGTCCGATCGGCCAGCAAATAGGCGGCGGAACAGAGCAATTTTGTCTACCGCCGTTGACGCATTGGTGACCGGCGCGGCTTCGGCGAAAGGCGCGGACAGGTCCGCCAAGGGGAGCAGTGCCTGTGGCTGATCAAGCTCGACAAGTCTTGCTTCAAGGGCTCGTCGCTCCGCAGCCAGCGATTCCAGGCGGGCACGGATACGGTCAATCTCATCGTCTCTTTCAAAATCGCATTTCGACACAGCCTGAACCACTGTCTGTCAATCAAACGCCAGATATGTCAGCTCGGCCTCCAACAGGCCGATATGCTCTGGTACCATGACCACCTAACTGCCGTTCTCTAACACGTCGATAAGCGCCAATCAGGGCAGAAAGATCGACGCCCTGGATATCAATCGTCCTTTGGGGAGCTTCGTCCTCGATCATGACACGCTTGCGCATCCACTGGCAGAGCGGTTGCAAGGCTGCAGCAAGGCTACCGGCGGCGAGAATGCGCTGACGCCAGAAGATGATTTCGAAAGCCTCCGTCCCGGCCGTCAGATGATCGTGACATTCTTCTGCTATTTGGTCGAAACAGCGGATGCGCGCGGCTGAAGATAGGTTGATCAGCGTCCTGGCCGAGCCGGGATCAACGGCCGTCGGAAGGCTGAGGAGTCGCGCGATCAGCGAACTCTTTGCGAGAAAGCCCTTGGCGGCCTCCATGCGGAGCATGTCATGAAGGCAGCGCTCGAAACGCCGCGTTGCCGCTTTCACGCTGACTTTCGCGGCTGTTCTCAGGTCGAAATGGCAAGTGGCGCAATGATGCTGCGGAATAAGGCCCGATTGATTAAATGCTGCAGTGCCGCTGCCGCAAGACGGACACCGGTCACGCAGCCCGCAGCCGTGCATCGGGCAGGAGATACTGCTCGCCATCCGCCACCGCCGGCGGAAGTAAGGCGCCAAATCGGAGGTGAGGCACTGAGGGCAGAATTGCAGCCAGGTCGAGCGCCCTCGGTGGCCGGTCTGGCGCAGTGGTAGCAGGAGGCGCGTGCGCTCATCCTGCGCAAGGGTCATTGCAGCCAAAGTGTCTCGCGCAACTCCGGAATAGTGATGAAGCAGGCGCGCCGCGCCATCCGGCAGCGCAAGATCGAGCCGCGCCGACCACATGCCGCCGTCTATCCCGAAAACGTCGGCAAAATGGCGCGGTGCGATGCCATTGGCGAACGCCAGGCGATTGAGCCAGCTCGATAGCAGCTCATCCGCTTGCGGCACGACCACGACTGGCCAGCGGTCGGAATGAATCTCCCGGTAGTGCGACTGCACTTCGATCGCGAACTCGGCCGTGCCGGTCATAGCCGCTATAGCAGGGCTTCGCGCACCGGCGCCTGACGACGGGCCGAGAGTGGAATGTGGCCTAACCGATCGATCATCGCCATCGAGATGCACTCGGCGCCGGATCGGACGGCGACCACCGCCGCCTTGGTGAGGATGGCGACGACCTCGCCGATCAGGCCCTCCGAGAGCGAAAAGATCTTGCGCGCCATTTCTTCCTCCGACAGGTCGGAGCTTTTGGCGAGCGGCAGGGCCGCCTCGAGACTGTCGAGGAGCGCCAGATATTCTTCGCCATAGCGCCACCGCGGGACCGCGCACAGCTCGAACCGGCTCGCCATTTCATCGGTCGCATTGATAAAGTCATAGACGGCGACCTCACCGATCAGCACCGGCGAGATGTCGTGAATCCGGCCAAGCCGACGCAGGAAGGCGAAGATCGCCTCGACGTCGCGGGTGCGGCCGCGTAACGCGTTGTGGAATTCGTCGAAGATCAGGATTCGGGGCGCGAGGCTGGCGAGCAAGTGATCGAGTTGCGCAGCCTTCCGACCAACATTGCGGACGTTGCCGATCGGCGCTTTCAGCGCCTGAAGGACGCTGGCATAGAAATGGGCAAGCCCTGCGCCCTCGTGGGTTTGCACGATCCAGACCCGTTGCGTCGGAGACATCCTCAAATGCTCGATTGCGAATCGCTCGGCGACCATCGTCTTGCCGTTGGCGTAAGGACCAATCAGCATCAGGCCGCCGGTGCGCAGTGCAGCCGGACGGGAAAGCAAGTCGGCCAACCGCTCATGAGCGTCCAGCGCCGCGTGATGGCCGATCCAGCGCGGCGAGCGGATGAAGGCGATCCGCTCCTCGATGTTTCCATCGAGATAGGGCCGTACATGGTCGAGAAGATGATCGGCCATTCACGCGCTACCATTCTTCGATCGGCAGCCGCCGCTTTTGACGCACCGGGTGCTCCACCGGGGCCGGCGGCACCGGCGCCATTGCCTCATAAGGCTTGGAAGCTCCCGCCGCATGGCCAGCGCGAACGGCGTTGCGCAATTCCGTCTTCTTGTGCTTGGCGGTTCCGGCAACGGACGCAATCTCACGGCGGAGCTGGACCTTCTCGACATTCGACGGGGCATTCGCCATCCGGCGGTTGGCGCGGTCGCTTTCGTGCTCCCACAGGGTGACCGGCGTCAAAATCCCGTCACGGCGCCGGACCGAGCGAAAGGCGACACCTGCGGGGTCGCGGACATAGACATGACTGATGTCGCGCGGATCGTAACGAATCTCCAGCTTGCCCAACCGGTCGCGTTCGGGAACGAACGAACCGAGCCATGGCGCGTAATAGAACAGGGCAAACATGCTGATGCCTTGCGGCGTCAGGCGCCGTTCGGCACCCGGCAGAAACGTCAGCAGGACGTCATGCGCGTCGTCATTGAAGCGCGGATTATCCACCGCGTGTGCCTGCCACTCGGTAAGCGGCACTTTTAGCGTCTTGGCGTTCTCCTGGAGATTGTGATCGACGACAGCAAGCGCGACGCAACGCTCGAGATCGGCAAAGCTCAGGCAAGCACGTTTCTCAGACGGATATTCGTCACGGTCGGCCACCGATCGTCCGGTCGATCCCGGGTGCGTAGCAAGCACGGCATTGAGCTTGCCCAGCAGACGCTCGACCACACCACCCTGATGGACGCGGCCGCGGTCACGATATCGGATGCCGATGCCGTATTCCTCGCAGCCGCGCTGAAACGCCCGCCCCTTGAACTCCTTGGCCGAGTCCGTGACGAGTCGGCGTGGTCGGCCGAGCATTGGCCAGTCATGGTCAAGGCCGCGTGCGGCCATCCACTGCTCCTTCGGGCACATTGCGTGCGCAAGACAGAGTGCGACGGAGAGGGAAGACGGCTTTTCCAGGGACAGGCAGAAACCCAGAATGCAGCGCGAGAACACGTCGGTGAGGATGGTCAGGTAGGCGCGGCCGACGAAAATGCCGGCACCGTCGACCACCTCGACGAAGTTGATGTCGGTCGGCGTGTGATCGATCTGACAGACGTCGAGCGGGCGCGGGGCATGGATATAGCCCGGCCGCGGCTTGAGGCGACGAAGGTGCTTCCGGTTGGCTGACCGCCCCTTGGCAATCTCTTCCGGCGTGAACAAAGCCGGGATGCGGCGCGCGGCGGCAATGTAGGACGGCGGTCGAAGGCCGGCCTCCTCGCAACGCGCGCGGATTTCGGCGACGACAGGGGCAAGCGGCGGCGCTTCCAGAACAAGCCACTGCTCGCGCAATGTCGCAGCAATGATTTCCTCGATCTTCGACGGCAACCGCTTCCGGCGTGTGTTGCCCGTTTTCGGCAAGAGCACCGTTACTGTTCGGTCGTCACGATAGCGCGCCAGGAGATTGTAGATCTGACGGGTCGACAACTGCAGCTCAGCCGCTACGCGAGCAATCGCCGATCGGCGCGGCGCGGAACCATCGAGGACCTTGTCGAGTTCGCTCGCTATCCGCCGCGCCTGCGACCAGTGGTCGTCGGTCGCAGTTCGGGACGCGGCCGAAGGCCCCTTTTGCACCAGCTTCTGCAAGGCGGCACCCCATGATTGAAATTCTTAGCGAGAAATCAGTCGCGCAATACCACCCAAAGCCAACGCGGATATGACATTCGCAGGATTGAAATCCGCAAGTAAAAGCCACACCGAGAGTTTGGTGCGCCTCGATGAGCGCCTTGCCCAATCGCCGGTGCGCGACGGCTGGATCGAGCGGATGAATTTCCATGATGCGGTCGCTGCGATGTGGATCGAAGGCGAGCTGGTGCATCTGGAGGACCTCGTCTGCCGCGACGCCGAGATGGACCAACGCACGCCAACGCACGAGTTGACCCTCGCTCACACCGTCGTGCGCAAGCGTCGTCGTATCCTGTCGCAGGCCCGCGACTGGGCGCTTGGCCTAGAGGGACTGCGCGAGCTGACCGGCCGGGGCAGCGCGTCGGCGGCGCCGGCGGAAAGCGACCGGGAAGGGGAGGGGGAGGCTGCGGCTGATCCTGCGGACCCCTGGGATGAGACGGAGGCCGATCAGCTCGCCGAGGAGTTCGCTGAGATCGACGCGGTGCTGGCGCGATCTTCACGGCTGCTCGCCGGCGAAGTTGTTCCGCCGAAGACCGCTCCGCAAGGGGACGAGCGCCTTTCCGTCCTCTACGATCTCGACTGGAACGAGGACGCCCGCCTTGCCGAATGGCGGCAGGTCCTCGATCGTACGTCGGAGTTGCCGGCGGTGCTGCGGGCTGCACTTGCGCTTGAAGCTTGGGCCGACATCGAGGTGCTGCAGCGCGGCGCCTGGATCGGCGGGTTGCTGGTTGGCGCGATGCTTCGAGAAGAGGGCGTCACCGCCAACCATCTCGCTTGCCTGCATCTCGGCGCCCAGAAGATTCCACGTGAGCGCCGGCGGTCGCGCGCCCGCACCGAGCGGGTGGCCGCATTCATCGATGCGATCCGCGAGGCGGCCGTCGCCGGGCTGAAGGAGCATGATCGCCTGCTGCTCGCCAGAGAGCGGATGGAGCGCGTGCTGCGCGGCCGCCGCTCCAGCTCGAAGCTGCCCGTCCTGATGGATCTTGTGCTTTCCCGGCCGATGGTTTCCACCAGCATGGTACAGGCGGCGTTGAAAGTGTCCCGGCAGGGCGCGCTCGATCTTATCGGCGCATTCAGCTTGCGCGAGCTGACAGGCCGGGGAAGTTTCCGGGCCTGGGGGATCGTTTAGGCGCGCAGCGCATCGTCGGCTATACAGAGGCGCTGCGTCTGGCGCATTCCGATTCGACATCAGCGAACATCCCAAATGGCAGATCCCGAAATCCATCTTTACATCGATGACACTGGAAGCCGCGACCCAGACAGGGAGCCGCTGGTGAAGCGTCGTGACGAGATGGATTGTTTCGCGTTCGGCGGAATCCTCATCAATGAGGAAGACGTCGACGAGCTTTTCGCCAGATACAAGGCCTTCTGCAATAGCCACCATATCAACTATCCGCTGCATTCTTGGGCAATCCGGGGCGGGCGCGGCGATTTCGGCTGGTTGAAACGTCCCGAAGCGGCATTCGCATTTCTCTCCGATCTGGAGCGGTTCCTCGTGGACCTGCCGATCGTCGGCATAGCGGCAGTAATCGACCGGCCGGGCTATGTTTCCCGGTACAGGGACCGGCTCTGGTTGATGAGCAAGACTGCCTACTGCATCCTGATCGAGCGTGCCGCCAAATTCGCGCGAAGCCGCGGCCGAAAGCTGCGCGTATTTTTCGAACGCGCTGGCAGGGTCGAGGACAACGAACTGATCGCCTTTGCTCGCTCGCTGAAGAAGGACGGGATGCCTTTCGACGAAAACAATTCCGCGTCCTATCAGTCGCTGAGCGCGGCAGAGTTCCGGGACATTGTCAGAGGCGAGCCGCGAGGCAGGACCAAGGCCACCCCGATGATTCAGATTGCGGACCTGGTTCTGTATCCTATGGCCAAAGGTGGCTACGATCCGACCTACCGACCCTACGTATCCCTGATGGAGAACAAGCGGTTGATCGACGCCTTGCTCGATCCGAACGAGCGCGCGAGCCTTGGCATTAAGTACAGCTGCTTCGAGCGCATAAACGACAAAGGCCCGGACGAACCGAGCCTTTGAGAAAGTGTCGGCTGGCGCTTGGCGCCAACCCCGGAGCGTTGCTCACACTGGTATTATGGTGTGGTTGACCTCTGTTTTCAAGACTTGCTGTTGAGATGCTGGCTCAGCGTAGGCGAGGCTGGCGTCGCGCCCATCGCCATTATTCTACAAGACCGAAGACGGGGCCAAATCCGCCGTGCCATGACATGTCGCTACGGCCCAAGTGAGGCTCGTAGATGCCCACGCCATTGCCGCCATCCAGAAACAGCGCATTGGGACAACTGAGGTGGTCGCGAAACAGGCGCGCGAAGTTATGAAAGTTCACGGCGTCCTCGCTTATCGCGAAGTTGACTAGCCCACCGTCGCAGACTCCGACGCCGCTTCGACGCGTTCGATCGCTCGATCCGGCAATGAAGATGGGATTCAGCTTGTTTTTGATCACGAGCATCGGGCCGGACTGGGTGGCAAACCGCGCCTTTGGTCGACGCTTCAGATAGTCGGTCGTCGGCAGGATCCCGGCATCGGCGTCATTCAGAAAGAACACGCCATTCGGCTTCTTGTAGAAGTTGGGCATCTTTCCAGGCGGGCCATCCATTGTCTTCGTGCTGGCGGGCCGCAGTTCCTGGCCGTTCTCGACATAGAGTCCAATCGGCGAGAAGTCGGTTAGATACATGCCGGCGTTCATCGCGAATACCAGCGTTCGTCCTTCGTTGGCGACCGTCTTGGCTATGGCCGGGAAACGACGATAGGGGTCGCCATGGGCATCTTTCCAAAACAATCGAAGGTCGTCATGCCCCGGTGTCGCGGTGCATACGATGAATTTTGCCTCTTCGAACGTTTGCTCCTCGCACGGTTGGGCCAAGACAGGTTGCGCGGCTGCGAAGGAGGTGACGAGTAAGAGAAGCGGGATCGGAGCGAGGTGTTTGGGATAGAATACCATCGTCAACAAGTCTCGGAGGCAGCGAGAAAGACAGTACGTGAAATGATCTCCGCCAAAAATGATCGGCGAATCCTTCGATGGCAACAGGCTATCCTCGACAGCGTTGACACGCCTTCAATACGTTGGTCGGTGCTGCGCCGTAACCATTCGTGGCGCTCAAGGCTGGGGTCGTTTGCGGGAGAGGGCGAAATCCTACCCTAAGCGATGCCAGCGATATACTCGTCCTGCGCGGGAAATATCTATACAGCGTCTGGCGGGAACGACACCGTCATCTCCGCACCTGGTACCACGCGTTCGCTGACGCTGCAGAGGACCTGAAATCGCTCCCGTGGGCTTGATCGCTATGGCGCGCGCCAGCGCTGCGCGCTGGAAAACTGCGCCGGGTAGCGTTTCTCCAGTCCAGATCGACGAGATCGAGCAACTCGATCGCCTGCTTCCTGATTTCGGCCGCAGGCGGCCGTGTCGCACCCGTTCGCCGGAGCGTCACTCGGTCAGGACGCAGCCGCCAAATCCTTCACGGCACAAAGCGGTGGGGCGTCTCCGGCGTCCGAAACGTCGGGAGCAATCTCGTGGCCGCCACCCTGATTCGACTTGTCCTCTGGGAAGACGCGCACGTTCTTCAGTTCGACATACACCTGCACCCCCGGCTCCAGGGAAAGCTGGGTGCTTTCCTCCTTGCTCAACTGGGCAGTTAATGGGCTGCCATCGTCGTTACGAGTCAGTTCGAGTTGCACCAACGGTCCCGCGGAATTCACGCGCTGAATAGTCGCGGCGATATTGGCACCTTCGCCGGCTTGCTCGCGCACCTTGACCTCGTGAGGCCTGACATATGCAACCGCCGGCGCATCCTTCACGGCGACATGCTCAGGAACAAAGAGTTCGGTCTCGCCCAGGCGCAAACGTCCACGACGAATTCGGCCATGGAACAGGTTCACATTGCCAAGGAAACTGTAGACGAACGGGGTGGCCGGGTTCTCATAGATCTCGTCCGGCGTACCGATCTGCTCGATGCGCGCCTGATTCATCACCACGACACGATCGGCAAGCTCGAAGGCTTCCTCCTGATCGTGTGTGACGAAGAGGCTCGTCACATGGATTTCTTCGTGCAGCTTGCGCAGCCACTTTCGAAGTTCCTGACGTACCTTGGCGTCGAGCGCACCGAAGGGCTCGTCCAGCAACAGAACCTTGGGCTGGGCCGCAAGTGCCCGCGCCAAGGCGACACGCTGGCGTTGACCGCCGGACAACTGGCTGGGGTAGCGATCCTGCAACCCTTCCAGGCGGATCAGCTTCATGAGCTCATCGACGCGCTCGCGGATCTGCGGCTTGGGCGTCTTGCGGACCCTCAGGCCATAGCCGACATTCTGCGCCACCGTCATATGGCGAAACAGCGCGTAGTGCTGGAAGACGAAACCAACCTTGCGATCACGGGCGGAATAGTTGGTGATGTCTTCGTCCTGTTGCAGCACGGTGCCAGAGTCGGCGACTTCGAGGCCGGCGATGATCCGCAGCAGGGTAGTCTTTCCCGAACCGGACGGGCCGAGCAAGGCGACCAGGTTCCCGTCGGGCACCTCAAGGCTGACGTTGTCCAGCGCGCGGTAGTTCCCGAACGTCTTCGAAACGTCCTTGATCAAGATGCTCATGGTTTAACTCCATTTGTCCGGGCCGGGACACTGGCTGCATTCGGAGCCCTCCGGTCAAGCTGAACCTTGGCGATCAGTGTGATGATCGCGACGAGGGTGAGCAAGGATGCAACCGCGAACGATCCGGGGAGATTATACTCCTGAAACAGCTTCTCGATACGGAGCGGCATTGTATCCGTCTGTCCCGCTATGTGGCCAGAGACCACATAGACGGCTCCGAACTCTCCCATAGCGCGAGCATTGCACAGGATGACGCCGTAGATCAGTCCCCACTTAATGTTGGGCACCGTGATGTGCCAGAAAAGCTGCCATCCGCTGGCTCCCAGACTGACCGCCGCCAGTTCCTCCTCGACGCCCACGGCCTCCATCACGGGGATCAGCTCGCGCGCGACGAACGGGAAGGTGATGAACGCCGTGGCCAGAACCAGTCCGGGGAGGGCGAAGATGATCTTGAGGCTCTGATTGCGCGGCCAAACCTCGAAATAGACCTGAAGGTAGAACAGCACGCCAAAGATGATGGCGCTGCCGAGCAGCAGCACCAGATAGGGATGGTTCCACAGTCCGCGACGCGCCTTGGGGCTCAGCGGCCTCAAGATGTAAAACAGCAGAATGAAGATGCCGACGGCGAGGGCCGAAATCAGATACGGCATTATCGAGTAGCCGTCCGCCCTCAGGAACGGCCCAAGATATCCCTGACGCCCGAAGATCAGCACGAACATCAGCCCCGCCACGACCGGCGACACCGCAAAGGGCAAGTCGATGAGGGCGGTCAGCAGCGTGCGGCCGCGGAAATTGAACTTGGCGATTGCCCAGGCCGCCGCGACGCCAAACACCGTGTTGGCGACCAGCGCAATCGGGGCCACGATCAACGTCAGAACGATCGAGTGCCGCGTGTCCGGATCGTCGAACAGATTGCGCCAGTAGGTCATCACCCCCTCGCTGAGGGCTTGCACGAAAATGTTTGTGACCGGAATGACGATCAGAACGATGACGATGGCAAGGGCGGCTCCCGTTAGAAGCCACCTGACCCAGGCCGGGTCCTGCTGCGCGCGCCTAATGCTGCGGGCAGGCGCAGTTGCCCTCGGTTTTTCCAATATGGCCTCAGCGCTCATGGCGCATGCTCCAACGCTCCAGCATGTTGATGATCACCAGCATGGCGAACGAAATGACCAGCAGCACGACGGCAATCGCCGTGGCTTCGCCATAGGCGAATTCCTCCAGGCGCGCCACGATCAGGATCGCAGCGATTTCCGTTTCATACGGCTTGTTGCCCGACACGAATACGACGGAGCCGTATTCCCCCACGCCGCGCGCGAAAGCCAGCGCAAAACCCGTGATGAGCGCGGGATAAAGGCTGGGGAGAATGACATCCAGGAAACTCTGCAGGCGCGTGGCGCCCAGGGAGGCCGAGGCTTCCTCCGATTCCGGATCGATGTCTTCGAGGATCGGCTGCACCGTTCTCACAACGAAGGGAAGCCCTACGAAGACCAGAACCAGGACGATCGCGAAGCGCGAATAGGCCCCCTCAATTCCCCAGGGAACCAGGTACTGCCCGAGCCAGCCATTCTCGACATAGAGCGCCGAGTAGACCAATCCGGCCACCGCCGTCGGCAGCGCCAGGGGCAGGTCGACGAGCGAATCCACGATTTTCTTGCCCGGAAAATCGTAGCGGACCAGCACCCATGCGATAAGAAGGCCGAGAACCAGATTGATCAGCGCCGCGACAAAGGCCGCGCCGAACGTCAACAGATATGCCGCGCGTGCCCGCTCCGTCCACACCGCTCCCCAGAACTCCTCGAACGACAGCGACCCGGCCTTGAAAAAGACCGCCGTAATCGGAATGAGCACCAGGACGCTGAGGTAGAAAACCGTGTAACCCAGCGTCAGCGAGTACCCGGGCAAGACTTTCCTGTTTGCACTTGCCATGACCTTGCCAACCCATCTCTCTCAAAGTTCGGCCCCGCGCCTGTTTTCCGGCGCGGGGCGTACAATGACATTCAAGTTCGTCGTCTTCAGGACTTCGGCTTGTAGATGTTGTCGAATACGCCGCCCTCGCCGATGAACTGCTTGTGGGCATCCGGCCAGTCCTTCGCGATGTCGGTTATCGGAAACCGCTTAATCTCGCCAAAGGTCGTTCCAATATACTTTTTGTGGATGGCCTCGTTGGTCGGCCGATAAAAATGTTTTGCAAGGATTTCCTGACCCTCGTCAGTGTAGGTGTACTTCAAGTACGCTTCCGCTGCTTCCCGGTGACCGGGTGCCCGGTCAACAACGTCATCGACCACGGCGACGTAAGGCTCGGCCAGAATGCTGACAGGCGGGTTGATGATTTCCAACGCGCCTTTCGCCTCCTCCACCTCGAGATGCGCCTCGTTTTCCCACGCAAGGTGCACGTCGCCGATTCCCTTCTGGACGAACGTTGTCGTCGCGCCGCGGGCACCCGAATCCAGAACGGGAACCTGCTGGTAGAGCTGGGTGACAAACTTCACGGCATCATCGCGCGAGCCGCCGCGCACGACCACCGAACCCCACGCACTAAAGAAGCTCAGATAACCGTTTCCGGAGGTCTTCGGATTCGGGGTGACGATCTCGATGCCGGGCTTCACCAGGTCCGGCCAGTCCTTGATGCCTTTCGGATTTCCCTTGCGAACGACAAAGACGATGGTCGAGGTGTAGGGCAGAGAGCGATTGGGCAGGCGATCGACCCATCCCTCCTTAATCAGCCCGCTTTTGGCGACGGCATCCGTGTCGAGGAAGGACGCCAGCGTCACCACGTCGGCTTCAAGGCCGTCGATGACAGCGCGGGCCTGAGTGCTCGAACCGCCGTGCGACTGCTTGATGCTCAGCGTGTCTCCAGTCGACTTCTCGTAGATTGGTATGAAATGCTCGTTGATGTCGCGCCAGAGTTCCCTAGTCGGATCATAGGACACGTTCAGGAGTTCGATCTCGGCGGCGGAAGCCGGTACTGAAAAGCCTGGGACGCCGAGCTGGACAGCGCCGACCAGGAGGCCGGCAAGAATTGCGTTGGTTCGAAGTCGGGTCATTGTCTGCCTCCGTTGGAATTCCATCTTAATCTAGTAATTTTGTAGAATATTGATGCAATGGCCTTTGCGTTTTTCGCGGGCGGCGCGCAAATTTACGCCTCCTGCGGACATTTCAGGGAATTTTTTTGCCTCATCATGGTGTAATGCGCAACGCTCCAGCCAACAGCGACATTGTCAAGACATTCCTGTGGCCGCGCGCCAGGCCTGCACAATGACGCTGTGCTGGTTCCAGATCATCAGCGCTCCACTCACAGCCATGAGCGCGACCACAAGGCCGCGGAACTGTCGTCCACTCAGGCGTTCGAGCCAGCGCTTGGCCAGCAGATTGGCAAGCGCAGCGCCCAAACCCGCGGCTGCGCCGTACATGGCCGCCTGACCACCGAGCGCACCGAGTCCAGTGAAAACCGCGACCTTGACGACATCGATCACAAACGAGTTCACGGATTTCGTGGCGACCAACGTCTCCTTCTCCGAACCGTAGTTCAGATAGAGCGAATTCAGGACGGGTCCCACCGTGCCCATCAGCGCCGACAACAGCGCGACGATCAGGCCGGCCGGGAGGAACCACCAGCGGCGGACTCGGTAGCTCCGCTCGCGCGCCCCGCCGCGAAATTCCCAGACTGCACTGATCAGATAGATCCCTATTAGTATCTGGAGCCATTCCGCCCGACTGTTGGCGAACAGCCAGGAGCCCGCCGCGGCACCGGCGATGGCGCCCGGCAGATACCAACGGACCAGGCTCCAATCGATGTCGCGCCGAAAGGCCAGGGCGCGGATGGGATTGCCGATGAGCTCGGTCAAGGTGATGACCGGCGCAACTGCGGCGCTCCCTGTGATGAAAGTCACGGCGGGGATCAGCAATAGACCGCCGCCTCCGGCCGAGAGGGTGTTCAGCGTCCAGGTGAGGAACCCCGCCAACGCCAGGAGGCCTAGTCTAATCCAGTCCATCCGATCAGAACGAAGCGGGCCTTTGATCGTTCCGAACGCGTCGGTTAGCAAAAGCCCGGCCCGCCCCTTGAGTCTCGTCTGCGATGGAAATAATCACCGTTACCGGGCCAAACGCGGGCGCCCGGAAGACCGGACTCCGGCGCACCGTACCGCCGATAGCTTTGAAAGCTGGTTGAAAGCGGACCGCTTAACCAGCCGGAGTTACGGTGAAGTCATCAAAATACACGTGACTGTCGGCCTTCGACCACAAGCCAACACGCCCGGTCACCGGCTCAGGCAGCGTGTCCTGCAGGTAGAGCTTGCCGTCGACATAGCCTTCGACCTTGGTGCCGGCGATGCGCACCTTCAGGTCGTGCCATTCATGGGTTGAGGTTGGGGTGTTCTTGACCCAGGTCACCGACGAGCGTTTCCCCTTTTCGAACTTCCACAAGACAAGGTTGTTCTCCAGAGGGTTGGCGCGAATCGTGAGATAGTCGCCGTTAGGCTTCAGGTTGAACAATATCCCGGCACCTTGATCAATGCGGCCGGAAATGCCCTCGAACCGGACGGTGATCTCTCCGTCGCGGAAATCTGGCATGCGTTCAAAGACTGCGTAGGGGAAGTATGCATAGGCTTGGACGCGGTCGAGAAACTCGGCATACCGCTCCCCATAGAGCGCCCGTGCCTTGTCGGCGAGACCGGCGGAGGTCTGTCCCTCCTTCCATTGGCGCCCGTCGACGGCCAACACCTTATTGTCGCCTTCTGTTTCGATCCGCCAAACGCCCACCACGCCGGGCATCGCCTTCGAATCTGCGCCAACTTCCTCGTCCGAAAAATTGACGATGTCCGGCGAGCCCGCCGAGGCTGGCAGCAGCAAGGCCACCAAGCCGGCACCTGCCGCGGCGACTGTCTTGAGGCTATGTAAGATGTTCACGGCTGATCTCCTTCTGGCTTGAGGCGTATGCGATGGCCGGTGCCCTGCGGCTCCGCCACCAGGCGACCCCAATGAGTAGCGGCAGGCCGCCAAGGAACCAGGGAAGCGCGATCCACGGAGCCGCGACGAGCGGATAGCCGGGATAATCGCCGGCCCCGGTCGCCGGCACGGGCAGGGGTACATTTGCGAGCCCATAAAGGAGCGGCAGTACCTCCTCGGTGCCGGTCGATCGACTGACGGCCGACCGGCCGCCATAGCTGTACTCGACTTCGCCATACGACTCATCGCTTGCGCTGTCGACAACACTCTGCTGGTCGCCTGCAAAACGGATGACAATCCGTGGAATGACCCGCTCGAGCTTCGATAGGACGCTTGTTCGCAAATCGGCGTACCGGGGGTCTTCGGGCGCCAGGTGAACGGTGACGGTCAGCTGCTCGCTGAGTTGCGTCAGGGCCTGTTGGTCGGCAAGCGAGAAAGAGTTCCGTCGGTCCTCGGTCGCATCGGCCGACCATCTGATCTGGGTAGCCGCGACCATCACAAGACAGGTCGCCACGAGGCAGATGAGCGAACCGACAAGCTTGATGCGCACGGTAGCACCCATGGGGAGCCAGATGGCAGCGAGTGCGGCAAATCCAAGAATCGCCGCAAGCACCCCGACGACGAGACTGAGCGATAACAATCCGAGCTCAAAGGTATGCAGCGTTTGCGTGAGCGATAGCCGCGACGACCAGCCAAGGAGGTCGGGTTGGCTGGCCGCCGCGAAGTCGATGACCCACGATCCGAGTGTGAAGCCGAGTGTGACAATCGCCGCGGTTGCCGCGCTCTCGGTAAGCGCAGCTGCGAATAACGCGATGGCGCCGACCAACAGGCCATAGAGCAGATGTCCGAGAACAAGGTTCAGGGTCTCGGCGACGAACAGATGTCCGCCCATGAACTCCCAAATCGCGAGCGCTGAGAGCGCAGGGATACTGGCAGTGAGCCAAGCTGCGAAGACGGCGACCAGCTTGGCGCCAATCAAAGTCGGCGGTCGATAGGGCAGCTGGATCAGGAGCCGCAAGGCGCCGGACTCCTTTTCGTTGCCGAGCACGGGTATGGCAACAAAGGGAAACAGCAGCGTAACGGCGACGTAGAAGCCGCCGAACGTCGGAACCAGTACGCCGTCCAGCGGGGATAGTGCGCTCGCGAGCCCAGGCGAGGTGAGCGCAGTAGCGCTCGTTTCGCCGTAGAGCGACACGGCCTGAAAGAAGCTGAAGCCGATGAGAGGGCAGAGCATCAGCAGCATTGTCCAGAGCGGCCGGCCGCTCGCCATTTCCCGCAGCTCCTTGGCCAGCAAGGGGCCGAAGGGAGCGTCGAGCGGTACCGCTGCCTCAGGTGAGCGCAAGGAAAACCTCCTCCAACCCACCGGAGAGGATCCCCGCACGCTCCCGCAAGTCGCCCAAGGTCCCGACGCCGCGCACGTGGCCTTCTGCGAGCAAGACGAAACGGTCGCATATGCGCTCGGCATCGAGCAGCTGGTGTATGGCGAGGACGAGGCTCCGCCCCTGCGCCGCAACTTTGCGCAGCACGTCCATGATCTCGCGGGTCTGTCGCAAGTCGAAGCCGTCGAAGGGCTCGTCCATCAGCAGCAGGGGATGCGGCGTAATCAGGGCAAGCGCCAACATCAGTCGACGGGCATACCCTTTGGACAATGCAAGCACCCGCTTGTTCAGCACCGGTGCAAGTCCGACCGCCCTAACTGTGTCCGCGACGTCGAGGTCCGATGTCCGGTAAACACCGGCGAAGAACGCGAGCACCCGTTCGACATACTGGTCGCGCCACGGCCGGAGGCCGTCGGGGAGGTAGAAGATCGATCTCCGGCGCAATGCGGGTGGCAGAGGGGCGCCGTGCCAGAAAATCGTCCCCGAGTCGGCGGGAAGAACGCCGGCAACTGCTTCGAACAACGTGGTTTTGCCGGCTCCGTTCGGTCCGATGAGACCGAGAACTTCGCCGGCTTCGACCGTGAAGGCAACGTCCGCCAACGCTGTTTGCGGGCCGTAGCGCTTTGTCAAGGCGTCGACCCGAAGGGCGACTCCGCTCGCTGGCGATGTTGCGATTTGCGCCTTGTCAGGCTTCCGGCTTCGCATCAACATCGGCTGATTCCCTCCCGGCGTGCGATTGGGCATTGCCCGGCCGAACTCCGCCGTTGGACGCGCGCGCGGACGCCCAATCTAGCTCTTTTTGACGGCGACCTTGTCGAGGGCTGCGCGCAGTCCTTTCGCCAGCTTCTGCACATCGTCGTTCGCCCAGAAATGCATGAAGAAGAGCCGCGGCTGCTCATCGAGCATGTGGCTATGCAATGCCGTGATCTCGATGCCGTTGCCTTGCAACGCCCTGATAACCGGATTGACCTCCTTGGCAGTCAGCACAAAGTCACCTGTGATCGCCGTTTTGCCGCCGCCAGTCGACTGGAAGTTGATCGCTATGGCGGAGCCCAGGGCGGCCGGCACCTCCATGCCATTTTCTTCGACCGGTTCTGCGCGCGGTATAGTGAACTGGTAGACCGCGCCGTTGGCCTTGCCTTTGTAGCCAATAGCTTGGTCGACACCCGCCGTGTCGAACTCGATCTTCGAAGCGGCCGCCGCCTGCGAACCGGCGGATGCAGCCATCGGCGTCTTCGTCAGAGCCAAGCCGGCATGAAGCGCTGTGGCGAGTGCTACGGGATCACCCTGGCCGAAGAGGTGCATGTAGAGCGTCATCGGCTCTGCGCGCAGCAAGTGGTTGTGAACCGCAGTGATCTCGATCCCGCCTTCTTCAAGCTTCTTCATGACCGGGTTCACCTCGTCCTGGGTCAGAACGATGTCGCCCATGACCATGGCCTGGTTCACCATTGGCTCGAACGCGATCCAGCCTCCGAGCGCAAAGCCTGGCTTCAGGGATATCCCATCGAGCGATACTTTCAGGTCGGTTCGTGGCAAGCCCACCCTGTAAACGCCGCCAGGCATTTCCGTTCCGGATTTGCCAAGTGTCTGCGCGACACTTTGCCAATCGGGTTCCGCTGACGCCGGTTGGAGAAGCGCCGACATCGCTATCAGCATTGCGCCGGTGATGAGTTTTGCACGCATGGATTTCTCCTTGTGGTCTGCCCCAATATGCCCAATGACTTTCAATCCGAGACGCTAGTCGCGTGCAGAGGGCTTCTGCAGCACGCCCTCCAGGAAGAACGTCCCATCCAGGTCACGAAGCTGTACTGCGGTATCTGAGATCCATACCTGATAGCAGGTCTCTTCGCCTTCAACGGAAATGCAGAGCTGCCCCTTCTCGACGCGCCACTTGCCGGCGTTCTTCTTGCCCATGTCGTAGCGCACGATCCGTCCGTCGCGGCCGAACGCATCCGCCCAATGAACGTCGTCCGTGAAATCCATGCCGGCGAACTTGGCCTTGATCTCCTTGCCCTTGAGGTGCCGGAACGTGTCCGCCGCGTCCGCGGCATTCACAGCAATCAGGCTGAAGCCAAAGGCGATGGCGGCCATCAGCCGCCGACCAACCGTAGCAGTTCCCGGGCTGTTTTTTTCGAGGGTAATCATCTTTCAGGCCGCCGCCGTAGGTTTCATGGCAGGTGGCCAGCTATGCGTCTCCGCCTTGCGGCGCGAAGCCCAGGCATAGAGCGCGTCATAGATGACGAAGCCGTGTTTCAGCACTTCCTGGTCGTCGGGCGTGACGTCCCTGAGCCCCATCGAGATCGCAAGCAGCCCCGCCGACTGTGGCGTCAAATCGTGCCGATCGGTGTCGGCGCCGCGCACGATCGAGGCGATCGTCACGATCGCCGGATCGCGCTCGAGGCCGTATTTCGAGACGAAGGTATCGAAGCTGCAGCCGTCACCCACATGCGTGAACTCGACACCGGGCACGTCAAAGGGTGTAGCGCCCGTCTCCTGGGCAACCGGGATCACCCGATCCGGCGGCACGAACAGGAATTCTGGCTCCTTGTCGATGAAGCGGGCGATCAGCCAGGGACAAGCAATACGGTCGATGACCGGACGTTCGCGGGTAACCCATCTCATGGCCTTGTCTCCCTTTTGGTTGCTCAGCGCGGCCTACTGCTGCGAGACCAACAACGCTACGCCTGGATGAGGAATGATACAAGTGTTACATATTATTTTTCCCGTGATACGGTTCATTTATGAGTGATGGCGAACCGAATGGAACAGCGCTGGCTGCTCCTTATCCATCAGCCCATCAGCTGCCGAGCAAGCCGGCCTTTCCGGGTGAAGATCTGATGGCGCGCACCGAAATCTTGCGGGCCAAGACGGGACATGTTCTGGACATCGGCGCAGCGCTGGCGGTTATCCTGCTCGGCGTTTGGCCGCTGATCCGGAGATATGTTTTCGATCTTGGCCGACCCGCCGTGTGTTTGGGGTCCGCCGTGACATCGACCGGATCGATGCCAACGGCAGTCCCGAAGAGATGCGCCGGACTATTCGCGAATGCCGGCACCAGCAACTTCTGGTCGGCCCCGCTGCCATCGACGAGTATGGCAGCCTCGACGGAACCGCCATCCAGGCCGACCTTCCCACCGCCGTCGCGCCGCCAACCCGAGCGCGCTGCGCCGAAGTTCTTGGCTTTCGATACATTTCCGCTGCCATTATATCGCGAGCGCGCGGCGGTCGCATGACTCCTGTGGCGACAGCGACAAACTATTGCTGCGTGTTGAGCGCCCGCCTCAAGCTCTGCGCCAACGCCTGAGCATTGCCGATGCCCCAGTAGTGCAAGAAGATGATCCGCGGGTCTTCAAAGAACATGTGATTGTGCACCGCGATTACTCCAATCGCTCCAGCTTGCAGTTCACGGATGACCGAACGGACTTCATTTTCCAGCATCGCAAAGTCGCCGCAGACCGCGGCGCGCTCGTCCGTGCCCTGAAAGGCTGCCCATGTGTTGTAACCCATTGCGGCATCAATATTGAGCTCACCACAGCGTGTGCAGACGACGGGCACGGATGGGCGCGCCAGGACAAACTTGAGCACGCCGTCCTTGCTCTCGCCCTTGTGCTCGACAATCGCCTCAAGCGGCGGCGCGTCCAAGCTACTATTCACTTTCTTGATGGCGGGTTCGACAGGATGCTTCTGGCGCACGATCTTTATCGCTTCAAAAATCCTATGCGCTCCTGTCGCCAACGCAGTTTCATCAGCCGTACCCTCGACATGCATAAACATCACGCGCGGCTGCTCGCGGACGAAATGATTGTGTAGGGCTGTTACGTACAGGTTCGCCTGGATCGCTGCGGCCATCGCGTCCTCGATTTCATCTTCGAGCACGACGATGTCACCCATCAGCGTGGCATGATGCGCCCCCTGTTTAAAACTAACCCAGGAGGTGAGGCCCATAAACGGAATGATCTCAAAGCCGTCCAGGGTCACTCTCACTTCACTGCGCGGGACCGATAACTTGAGCACGTCACCCGTTGTCTGTCCCTTCAGTCCGGTAAGGGATTCAATAGCTTGGGTATCGAGCATCTTAGACCTCCTCGTTTCATCGAGCACTAACCGAACCAGATTTCCGTTGGCGCCACACAATGAATCGAGTGCCGAACGCCAACGCGAGCGTCACCATTCCAATTATAAGGTGCAGGGGTGGTATGAAAAAGAGCAGTACGAAGCAGCCAGCCAGGCCGAACCAAGCGAAGAAGCGCGAGAATAGGCGCTGCCCCTTACTTAAGTGCAGAGCCGCGTAGTGGGTAATGGCAAACCAAACCAGCAGGTAAAAGCTGGCGAGCGGCAAGACCTGACGCAGGTCGAACACCAGCACCACTGCAAAGACGAGCACCCCGACGGCAAGTACTGCGTGACGCGGCACCTTCAAGCGCGGATAGACCTTGCCGAACCACTTCGGCAATTCGTGCGCCTCGCCCATCGCGAGCGCCACACGCGAACGCACCGCCATGTCTGGGGAAATTGACGCCGAGTTGCGCGCCGCTGATGCCTGTCGCCAAGCATACCAGCCCACCTGGGATCATTGCCAGCAGAAGGGCGGGACCGGCCCGCTCGGCGGTCGCACCAAGGGCACCGAAAATACCCGTTCCGATGATCACGCCGGCAGTCATGAGCGTAGCTGCGGTGCGTCCGACGGCCCGAGTCGCGGATGATCCTGACTGGCTAGCCCCACCCGAGGCTGTCATTTCGGCACCTCCTGTCAGGCATCAGCGGGACAGTCTGCGAGACGTCAACGCTACGCCTGAATTTAATATGATACAAGTGTTGCATTTGCCTTTCTCAGTGATACGGTGAGCTGATGAGCGAAGGGGAACTTGGGACCGAGCAGCGCTGGCTGCTCTTGATCCATCAGCTGCCGACCAAACCAGCCTATTTCCGGGTAAAGATCTGGCGGCGGCTGCAAGGTATCGGCGCAGTTGCGGTCAAAAGCACAGTCTATGCGCTGCCCGCCGATGCAGAAACGCAGGAGGATTTCGAATGGCTCCTGAAGGAAATTATCGACGGTGGCGGTGAGGCGATGGTGTGTGAGGCGCGTCTGATCGACGGCCTGACGGACGCACAGGTTCGGGCGCTGTTCGATGCCGCGCGGGACACCGACTATGCAGAGATCGCCAAGGCAGCGCGCGATCTAACGGCGGCTATCGACTCCGACAAGACCGAGGATCGGCGCGCGGATGCCCGCGCGCAACTCGGTCGAATGCGCAAGCGGCTTGCCGAAGTCGTGGCGATCGACTTCTTCGGCGCCAGCGGGCGGCTCGCCGCCGAGGGACTGATCGCCGAGCTCGAGGCTCAGCTTATAGAGGACAAGGCCATGACCAAGGAACCGAAGAAGGCGGCCGAGCTGGGTGAGGTCAAGGGCCGGACCTGGGTCACGCGGCGGGACGTGCATGTTGACCGCATCGCCTGCAGTTGGCTGATCCATCGCTTCATCGATGCCGATGCAACGATCCGCTTCGTGGCGGGCAAGGGACACGTGCCAAAGGAGGGCGAATTGCGCTTCGACATGTTCGAAGGCGAAATCACCCATGAAGGGGACCGCTGCAGCTTCGAGGTACTGCTCAATCGTAGTGGCATAGTCGACCCGGCGCTGCAGGCCATCGCCGAGATTGTCCACGACATTGACCTCAAGGACGGCAAGTTCAGTCGCGACGAGACGACGGGCATAGCCAGCCTAATCGCGGGCATCGCCATGACGAATAAGGGCGACGAGCAGCGGATCGCGCAGGGCGGCCCGGTCTTCGACAATCTCTACCAGTATTTCCGCCAGAAGCGCGGGTGAGGGGAACCCATGACCAGCGTCCATGCCGTCCATCCGAATGCGCTGGGGGATGAACCTTCGCATGGCATCCCCTTCCGCGAAGCAGTGCGGGTCTGGGCGCGTGTGGCAGCGTTGAGTTTTGGTGGCCCGGCCGGCCAGATCGCGGTAATGCATCGCATCCTCGTTGAGGAGAAGCGCTGGATCGGCGAGACGCGGTTCCTGCATGCGCTGAACTACTGCATGCTGTTGCCAGGACCGGAGGCCCAGCAGCTCGCCGTCTACATCGGGTGGCTCCTGCATAAAACCCGAGGCGGGCTCGTGGCCGGCACGCTGTTCGTATTGCCGGGCGTCATCGCCATCATGGCGCTGAGCTGGATTTATGCGATTTTCGGCAATGTCGGCGCGGTGCAGGCGCTTTTCTTCGGCCTGAAGGCCGCCGTCCTCGCCATCGTGCTTGAGGCGGTTATCCGCGTCGGCAAGCGGGCGCTCAAGAACAACGTCATGGTAGCGCTCGCTGCCGCCGCTTTCATTGGGCTTTTCCTCTTCCGTGTCCCGTTCCCGCTCATTGTCCTGACAGCTGCAGTGATCGGGTATGTCGGCGGGCGGGCCGGGCTGGCACCTTTCATGGCGGGCAACGGCCATGGCAAGGTCGGCGGCAAGCAGGTCGCCGATGCGGAATCGGCGCTCGGCGAAGGCATTCCTGCTCATGCTCGCCCGCCGGTCAGCTGGTCGTTGAAGATTGGCGGTGTGTTTCTGGTGCTATGGCTGGCACCTGTCCTCGGCCTTTTCGTGCTGTTCGGGTCCGGCAATGTCTTCGCCGATATCGCCGTCTTTTTCTCGAAGATGGCGGTCGTGACCTTTGGCGGCGCCTATGCCGTCCTCGCTTATGTGGCGCAGCAGGCTGTCGATACCTATGGCTGGCTGAAGCCCGGCGAGATGCTGGACGGCCTTGGCATGGCGGAGACGACGCCTGGCCCCTTGATCATGGTGACCCAGTTCGTCGGCTTCATGGGCGCGTATCGAGCGCCGGGATCGCTTAATCCGCTGCTCGCTGGAACGTTAGGCGGCCTGCTCACCACCTGGGTCACCTTCACACCTTGCTTCCTGTGGATCTTTGTTGGTGCGCCGTTTGTGGAAACGCTGCGCAGGAACAAGGCCTTGTCCGCCGCGCTGGCGACCATCACGGCGGCCGTGGTGGGCGTGATCCTGAACCTGGCGGTGTGGTTCGCGCTTCACGTTCTGTTTGGAGCACTGCGCGAGGTCAAAGGGTTCGGCATGACGGTCGATGTGCCCACATTCAGCTCCGTCAACATCCCGTCGCTCGTCCTGACATTGGGTGCGCTGCTGGCGGTGTTCCGTTTCAAGATCGGCATGCTCCCGGTGCTCGCCGGCTGTTCGATCCTCGGGCTGCTCTACGGGATGGCGACGGGAGCGATTTAACCCGTGCAGCCAGCGCCCTGACCTGTGGGGTGAGGAGGCATCGTTGACGTTACAGTCGCTCGCGCACGGTTTGCGCAAAGCTATTTCCGAAGCAACGGTTCAGGCTGCTTCCTGCGGGTGCTGAGCCGACGGCCGCGAACCTGCTGACATCGAGGGGACTGCGGGCGTTCGGTGACGGTCTGGTCAGCATCCTGCTTCCCGCCTATCTGAGGGCATAGCGTTGAGAGTACGCTCAGCAACGATAAGCTCGAACGAACACGGAACGGGGCACTCTCGTTGACGCCGCTGGAGCGTCCATCGCAATCAGCGTGACACCGCCTGGTCCTGCTCAGGAACCATACGGATTGCGCGAACCATATGCTTTCATTAGGTTTTCGGCTTGGCGTTGTTTAGCGGGCTTTCAACGCGATCTCCTCTTCATCGATCGTTTCCACCGTCACGGCGTCAGCACAGTCGACGACATCATAACGGAATTCCGGGACTCGGGTCTCAACATCGTCGCTAACGGCGCGGTTGGCACGAAGAACCTGCAGTTCGTACTAGCCACGGCGGCCGCCGACGTCTCCCGTATTCGCGATAGGTTTGTCGCTCTCGGCACGGAAGAACCCTCAGGCCCGGCACGGCCTGCAGCCATGAGCCACCTGCACACCATAGGCCTAGTGCTAGGCATCGTCGCGCTGATCGCCATGCACGCAGGCGCGCCCTGGTGGCTATCGTGGCGAGGTCTAAGCGACACCTCAAATCCGATCTCTTACACAGTGATTGCACTCGTGGCCCTTTTCGTAATCTTCAAGATCGGATTGCTCGGTGGCCTGCATCGGTGGAGCAGAGGCCGCCGCCAGCGTTGAGGCCGCTTGCTGTTACGACATCCGCGCCTCGCTACGGCTTGTTGGACACGGAGGAGTTCACCTTTTTCACACCCGGACGCGAATCGCGCGTCCGCTCCGGCCTCCCCGCGGCGCGAGGGTGATGGAAAGCCAATCTAATCCCGTCGCAGCGAGATCAGACGCCGGCAGACGGCGCTTAACGTTATTCTCGGAAGACCAACTGCCATTCGTTGTCAGATCACCGGGCGGTGATCACTCTCAGCCAGATGACAGGCGGCGACGCCGCCATGAGGAACGGGACGCAGTTGGGGCTCGTCCAACCGGCAGATATCGATCGCCACGGGACAGCGTGTGTTGAACCGGCAGCCTGGCGGTGGGTTGCTCGGGCTCGGCGGATCGCCGGCGAGGATGATGCGGCGACGGTCGGCTTCGATGCGCGGGTCGGGCGAAGGAACCGCGGATAGCAACGCCTGGCTGTAGGGGTGGGCCGGCTCGCGAAACAGCGGCTGTGTCACACCGGCTTCGGCGATGCGGCCGAGATACATCACCGTTACGTCCGAACAGACCTCGCGCACGATCGCCAGGTCATGTGCGACAATGACGATGGTAAGGCCAAGTTGTTTTTGCAGAGATGTGAACAGATTGACGATCTGCGCCCGGATCGAGACATCGAGGGCACTCAGCGGCTCGTCGCACACCAGGATCGAAGGTTTGAGGGCAAGCGCGCGGGCTATCGAAACGCGCTGGCGTTGGCCGCCCGAAAGGGAGCGTGGAAGACGGTCGAGCACCGTTTGCGGCAGCGCAACCAGATCGAGAAGCTCGGTGATGCGTCGGCTTCGTTCCGCCGAAGAGCCGAGGCGGTGGATTTGCAGCGGCTCTTCCAGTGTCTGGTAAACAGTCTGCCGTCGACTCATCGATCCCAGCGGATCCTGGAAGACGAACTGGACCTCACGGCTGAACGATTTCCTGTCTGATTTCAACCATTCGGCGCGATTTCTGCCGGCGATCAGGACCGTGCCTTCGCTCTCCTTCTGCAGGCCGACGATGGTGCGCGCCAAGGTGGTCTTTCCGCAGCCGGACTCGCCGACGATACCGTGGAAGGCTCCACGCGGGATGCTCAAATCGATGCCGTCGACCGCCCGGACCGCGCCTGTCCCATCGCGGTTCTGGAAATGAACCTTCAACCCCCTGACCTCGATTGCAGCGGCATCAGACATGAAGGGCAATCCCCTCTCGCCTGATCACGACCGGGCAGGCCACGCGATGCTGATTTGCCGAGACCGATATAGTCTGAAGCTGCGGCCTGTGTTTTCGGCAACCTGGTTCGACCAGTTCGCAGCGGTCGGCGAAACGGCAACCCGGTTCCAGCCTGATCTGGCTTGGCGGCAGGCCCGGTATCTCGCGGGTCGTCGCCCTTTCGTCGGACCGAAAGTCCGGCACCGATGCGAGCAGCCCGCGCGTATAGGGGTGAACGGGCCGCGTCAGGACGTCCATGGCGGTCCCGTCCTCGGCCACCTGCCCGGCGTACAGCACGATGACCCGGTCGGCGACGGAGGCGACCACGCCGATGTCGTGGGTGATCAGCACCACGGCGATGCCTTCCTCGCGCTGGATCTGGCGGATGAGTTCCAGGATTTGCGCCTGGACGGTGGCGTCCAGGGCTGTGGTCGGCTCGTCGGCGATCAGCACGCGCGGTCGGGCCGCCAGCGCCAGCGCGATCATCGCGCGCTGCAGCATGCCACCCGACATTTCGTGCGGATAGCGATGGTAGCGGTCCTCGGGGTCGGGAATGCCTAAGCGCGCCAACAGCGACACCGCTTCCTTGCGGGCAGGCTCGTGCGACAGGCCGGCGAAGCGGCGCGCTTGGCGGGCCAGTTGCGGGCCGATCTTCAGCATCGGATTGAGCGCGCTCATCGGATCCTGAAAGATCACCCCAAAGTAGCGGCCGCGAAGCTCGGACAGTTGCCTGGAGCCCATGCCGATCAGGTCGCTCCCGTCGGCCTGAGCCGTCCCGCGCATCGCTACAGTCACGCCTTCGGGCAGCAGGCCGAGAGGGCCGAGCGTCATGACCGTTTTTCCCGAGCCGCTTTCCCCGACGACCGCCACCGTTTCGCCGGGCCGAACGCTGAATGAGACGCCATCGACCGCCCGGACGGATACGGAAGTTGCATAGAGATCGATGATCAAATTCTCGATCGCGTAAATTGGCTTGTCGTCGTTCATGTCGAACCCGTCCTTTCGACGGCATCGCGCTCGGCCTCTTCGCGAGCCCGCGCCAGCTTGCGCTTGCGCAGCATTCGCCCGCGAACCGGCCGCGGCACTTTTTGCAGCGCATAGGTTTCGCCGAGCAGGTTGAAACTGACCACGACCAGCGTCAGGGCGAGACCGGGAAGCACGACGAGGCGCGGAAACTCCTCGATGTAGCTCATGCCGTCGACAAGCATCTGGCCCCATTCCGGCGTCGGCGGCGCAACGCCCAAGCCGAGAAAGCTCAGCGTCGCGATGGCAAGCACCAAGGCGCCGGCATCGGCGCTGGCATAGACGACGACAAGCGCCAGCACATGCGGCAGGATGTGCCGTACAAATATCCAGAGGTGGCCGGCGCCCATCACCCGCGCCGCCTCGAAATAGGGCTGCTGCAATTCGGCGGTGACGACGGCACGGCTCATGCGGGCATAGTTTGCCCACCATGCCAGCGTGAGCGCAGTGATCATCGACCAGTAGCCGGTGCCCAGGATGCCGATCAGCGCCAGCGCGATGACCAGGCTCGGCAGCGCCAATGCAATGTCGATGAGGCTGATCAGCACAAGCTCGACGCGGCCGCCGACATAACCGGCGAACGAGCCAATGGTCACCCCGATGGCGAGCGCCGCCACCAGCACGATCACCATCGCCACCAGCGAAATGCGCGCCCCGCCGATGATGCGGCTGAAAACGTCGCGGCCGAGGTAATCGGTGCCGAGCCAATGGCTCCAGCCTGGACCCTCGAGCGTTGCGGCATAGTCCTGCGCGCCGGGATCGTAAGGCATGATCGCCGGGGCGAATATACCGATCAGCACGAAGACGATGACGGGAAAGAGCACCAGCCAGGGCCAGTCTTTCATCTCATTGATCGACGGCATGGTCATCGCCTCATGCCCCCCGCGCCCGGCGCAGGCGCGGGTCTGCTACGAGACACACCATGTCGACAAGGAAATTGACCATGACGAAGAAGACGACGAACAGCAGCAACACCGACTGCATGCCGATGAAGTCGCGAAAGCGGATCGCCTCGATGAAGAAGGCGCCGACGCCGCGCAGCGCGAAAACGGTTTCGACGACGATCGATCCGATGATCATCAAGGTGAACTGTGCGCCGAACGTCGTCAGGAACGGTATGGCGATATTGGGCAGCGCCTCGCGCAGCAGGACCTGGGTTCTGGTGTAGCCCTTGGCGAAGCCGGTCGTCGCAAACGGGCGCGACATTGCCTCCTGAAGATTGACCCGGACGACGCGGCTGAGCACGGAGGCCGGAAACAGCGCGATCGTCACCCACGGCAGCAGCCAGGAGGTGAAGCCGCTGGTGCCGAAGGTCGGAACCCAGCCCAGCATCACCGAGAACACGATGACCAGCAGCGCGGCAACGAAAAAATTTGGCGTCGAGGCGCCGATCAGCGAAAAGGCATGGAGAAACCTGTCCATCGTGCCACCGTTGCTGACCGCCCCGGCCAGACCGAGCGTCAGCGAGAGAAAGAATGCCAGAATTCCGCCACCGGCGAGCAGCGCCGCCGTGAGCGGAACACGGGCGGCGAATTCGTCGGAGATCGGTTTCCCGGTTCGTAGCGATATGCCGAAATCGCCGCCTAGCGCACCCGCCAGCCAGCGTCCGTAGCGTATCGGCAGCGGGTCGTTGAGGCCAAGCTCCTCGCCGATTCTTTTGATCATTTCCGCGTCGGCGCCGGGTCCTGCGGCACGCTCGGCGATAAGCGCCGCGACATTGCCCGGAGCGGCTGCAACCAGGGCAAATGTCAGCGCGGATGCCGCCATGATCAACAGGCAGGCAAGCAGCATCCGTCGCAGAACAATGCGTCTCATCGACAGGCCTCGCTTGGGTTCGATTTCAGGCCTTTAGCGTGATCGCCTTGAACGGCAGATCGTAGTCGGTCGCCGGAAGCGAGAAATTCTCCACCCTCGGGTTGTGCGCCCACAGCCGCTGGCTCACGACAAGCGGGCAGATGGCGGTGTTGTCGTACAGCCAGTCGTAGAGCGCCTGCATCTTCAGTGCGCGTTCCTCGCCGCTCGCTTCGAGCGCGGCCTTGACCACGCCGTCAAGCGCATCCGAGACGTAGATCTTGCCGTCCGGTCCGCTGTCGGCGGTGGAGACGAAGGCGTTGCCGAGCGTCCCGTGCGGATCGTAGGGCGCGCCATAGGTGGTGAAGAAGGCGAGGTCGTAGTCGAAAGCCGGGCGGCGTTCATGCATCGTCGCGTTGTCCACAGAGGCGACCTGCACCTGGAAGCCGACCTCGGACAACTGGCCCTGGATCATCTCCGCGATGCGCCGCGACCCCGGCAGCGATTCCTCCGAGACCAGGAAATCGATCGCGAGCGGTGCGCCGTCCTTTGTCCAGGAGCCGCCACCGTCAGCCCAGCCGCCGTCGACGAGTATCTTCTTGACCGCCGCGACATCGCGCACAGGCACGCCATGCCGCTTTCCGGACGAAGGCACGTTTGCCGGGAAAAGATCCGCTGCGGGATCGGCAAAACCTTCGAACAGAACCTTGGCGATCGCCGCGCGGTCGACCGAAGCGTAGATGGCATCGCGGACGGCCTTGTCGGCGATGATTTTGGATTTCGGCGAATAGCCGAGCAGCATCGTTGCCGTACCCGCTTCGGCCACCACCTTCATGCCGTCGCTTTCGAGCGCGCGGGCGCGGCGCGGCGACAGCGTCGCCACCCAGTCGCCACCGATCACGTCGAGGTCACCCGAGCGCAGGCCGTTGGCGCGGGCGAGCTCATCCGGAACCACCTTCAGTTCCATGCGGCTGAAAAGCGGCTTTTCGCCCCAATATTTGTCGTTGCGCACAAGATTGGTGCCGGACGAGTCGTAGGTCTCGATGATCCACGGCCCGGTCCCGATCGGTGCCGTCTGTTTGCCGTTCGCGTCGACCGCCTTGGGAGAGAGGAAACGCACCGGCCGGACAATGGTGAGCTCAAGAAGGGCTGCCGGCACCGGCCGCTTCAGCTTGATGGTCAGCTTGTTCGGGCCATCGGTGACGATGCCGTCGAACGCATCGGCGACACCGATCCACGAAAAATCTGGCACACCCATCCAGCGCTTGAGGTTCCACTCGGCGGCTGCGGAATCAAAGGGCGTGCCGTCGCTGAAGCTGACGCCTTCACGCAGGTCGAAGGCGATCGAAAGCTGATCGTCCGCGACGGTCCATTTGGTGGCGAGCCCGGGCTCGAACGAACCGTTCTGCCCGTAGTGGATCAGCGCGTCGAACACGATGGTGTAGGTGCTTAGCGTCGAAACGTTCTGCAGCAGGTCGAGATCGCCGGTCTCGGCGGCGATGGCGATTTTCAGCGTTTCATGTGTCTCGGAAAAGGCCGCATGCGGAAGCGTGGCGACAAAGGCCAGGCCGGCCGTGCCGGCAAGGAAATTACGACGGTCGAGAGTGATCATTTCAGTTCCCCATTTTTTGTTTGATTTGACAACTATTTTACATGCTGGCTTTCTATTTGTATAGACATAATTGGCGCCAATCCAGCCAGCTGTGACCCGCTACATCCAGCTGAGAGTGGCGGCAGCGATCACCAGATAACGACCAGCCTTGGCGATCGTGACGATAGCCAGGAAGCTCCAGAACGATTCCCGCAGAACGCCGGCTACCAGGGTCAGAGGATCTCCGATGATCGGAAGCCAGCTCAAGAGCAGGCTCCATTTCCCGTAGCGCCCTTTTTGCGCGCCGATCCAGGGTCCCCATTCCATGCCGATTGACACTTGTGTTCCCCATTGTGTTTGTTTGGCGCACGTTATTGTCTGGTCATTATCTGCTTCTGCTTTTGGTCACGCATCGGCGCCGGAGAAGGCGGGCTCAACCGTTTGCAAGGCAGCCGCGGGTGATCCAAGGCGAACGTCGCTGTGGTCCGCGGATCGGACGGTTCGTCTGGCTCTCAGGAGGGGTGGGCAACACCGTACTGTGACGAAAGGTATCGGCGGATATCGTCCGGTGAGTTGATGAACCTCGTCTGGCAATGCGACTGAAGCTCTATGCTCCGATCCAAAGGAATACGGTCGTCGCCAAGGATCAGGACGGGCGCAGACTGATTTTCCTCTCCTATCAACTCAATGATCGCAGGGCGGGGGCGCGGGGCATCGATATAGTGCACGTCGATCTTGTTTCGCAGCGCCGGAAAGAAGCTCAGAAGCCCTTCAACGGAGACAGCGCCGCCGCAGTAGAATGGGCCGTCCTTCCCGTTGAAGAAGCCAGGCGCAAGCATGAAAAGTTGATCTTTCATTTCGGTCTCCAACATAGATTAGTAGTTGTTTCTACTTGGCAAATTTGCGACGCAAGCGTCTCCATCCGATCAAAACGCCTGTCACGCTGAAAGCGAACCCGCCGGCGAGGAGCGTCAGCATTAGCGGCTTCCAGATCGCGTTGTTGGAGAGGAACGGAAAATCCAGAGTGTGCAGACCGAAGTATAGCCATCGGTAAGTGCGTCGGCTGCCGTCCATGACCTCAATCACGCGGCTGGTTACGGGATTGACGTAGACGGCTGTGTTCGCCTCGTCCTTTACAATGATGCGCAGTCCTTCTCCGCCAATGCCGTCGCTCGATCGCAGGTTCGCGTAGACGTCGTCGGCTGGGATTGGGGTCGGTCGTTCCACAGTTTTCCCAGGGTACGCAAAGGAAGCAGCCTGCCAGATGGCATCATTAGGAAAGGCGTTAGAATGGGCATTCACCTTACCATCCCGAAATTCCGCGATCTTGGGGTCGGCCTCGGGGCCACGGGCAAGCAGGTACGGCCTGCCCGCTACGGCAGACACTTCCACCTCGGTGGCAGGAAGAATGGCTTGGATTGCGCCAGGCGATACCGACTTGGCCGCTTCGGCCACCGTCAACCCGACATACGCTTCAGCCTGCGCGTCGGTCATTTCGCCGGTCGAGAAGAGCCTTCCGTGGTCCATCGAGAGCCAGCCGCTCAGTATCCACGTGAAGATAAAGGTGGCCATGACCAGCCCCCCGACGTGGTGCCACTTCATCCATCCTCTGTAGGGAGAAATTGCTCCTTGGTTGAATTTGGCGCTTTTGTACGAGCGAACGATGCCCAGCCAGATGCCAGCGATTGTCAGGCTGATGCCAACGAGTGACATCCACCAAACGGTACGGTCCCATGCAACCCAGCTTTGGCGTAGGACGGTTGGGTAGATCCAGTGGAGCACGGCTCCTACATAGTTCCAGGATCGCTCGAAGTTCGTCGTCCGCTGCATCACCTCGCCAGAGCGTTGGGATACGTAGAGGTCTGTTCCAGCCTCATCGGCCAGCGAGACTTTGTAGAATGGTCGATACCTATCGAACCGATGGTGCACCATCCACTGATCATAGGTTAGCGGTTCTGAGACCGCCTTGACCGTTTGTCCGGAAAAAGACTGTCCAATCAACGTGGCGGCTTCGCCGGAAATGCCTGCCACGACCTCACCAGTTTTTGCCGAAACGATCACTTGCGGACCTTTCGGTGGGTGGATGACGTACATGGCCTGACCATTCACTTCCAATATGCGGAGGCGGGCAGGTGAACTGATGCCCGATGCAGTGATTGCAGCTGAAGGAGACAACTCAACTTGGCTGCCGTCGATCGTGGTCCCTTTGTTGATACGGGCGCCATCTCCAAGGAATGGATAGGGGACGTACATCATAACGACGCCGGAGAAAAACCACATCGCGAAGAGCAGACAGAAAGCAATTCCAAGCCACCGGTGAAATATGACAATTGCTTTAAGGATATTTATCCGCGATTTTCGGTTGCTTTCAGCGCCTTCCTGGTAAGTTACCATCTCTATGTTACCCTTTTTATCTTGGTTTTAGTTGTGTAAGATTTTGCTTAACGATCGGTTTCGTTTCTTTTTTCGTGAATGAGGTTGTGAAGCGCTAGAGATTGGGCGCGAGATTTAAAGATCCAGCACCAGCACCGAAGTCTTTGACCGCGAGCAGCAAGGGAGAAACCGATCGTTTCTTGTCCGTTCTTTCTTCGTCAAGTATGCATCTCGATGGTCCGGCTCCCCATCCAGTACGGTTGTCAGGCAGGTTCCACACGTGCCCTCCAGGCATGAGGATGGAACACAGACTCCTGCGGCCGTTAGTGCGTCGATCACTCTCTGTCCGGGAGCTACGCGAACGGTCCGATTTGAGCGGGCGAGTTTGAGGTCAAACGCTTCTTTCGGCCCTGAAGAATTTGCCGCGACTGCAAAAGACTCTCGATGCAGGTTTGCCTCACTCCAGCCTGCCGCGTCGGCGGCAGACAGACATGCTTCGATAAATCCGCCCGGACCGCATACGTAGAGGTGTTTTCGTGGGTCTGGATCCCGAAGAACCTTTGACAGATCCAACTGGCCAACTGAGGGCTCGGAATCACAATAGACGTTCGCGCGCGCAGAAAGCTCAGAACCGGAGAGACGGTCGACGAAGGCTGCGCGTGAACGCGCGCGGATGCAATAGTGCATTTCAAACGAAATGCTGCGGCGCGCCATAAAATGGAACATTGAGAGAATTGGCGTCACGCCAATGCCTCCCGCGAAAAGTATTGAATGCCGTGCGCTGCAATCTAGAGAAAAATTATTCTTAGGCTCGCTTACCTCAAGTTCATCGCCCTCTGAAAGAGCGTGCATTGTCTTTGCTCCTCCCCTTGAGGACGGCTCCTTGAGCACACCAAGCACATACCGATCTCTTTCGATGGGGTCGTTGCACAATGAATACTGCCGAACCAGCGCGCCAAGATGCACATCGATATGCGCGCCAGGAGCAAAGGGCGGCAACGATTGATTGCCCGGAAGTGTCAGGTGGAACTCGCAGATGTCTGCTGCGATCTCCAGTTTTCGAGTGACCGTTACTTTCACCGACTCCACTCCGATGGCGAGGCCGGGACGGGCCCGGTACTTCAAAGCCTTGATGGCAGCAAGGTAAATGTGTCAGTGTCCCGCGCCAGCGGCATGAATGCCTATTTGCGTCCGGATCATGACAAAAATGAAATCAGGATCCACGGAGGGTGCAGGGCTAGTTGCAGTCGTCGTTTATGATGGCCTGAGCCTTTTTGAATATGGCTGCGCGGTGGAGGTTTTTGGCCTTCCGCGGCCAGAGATGGGCGACAGCTGGTACCGTTTTGCCATCTGTGCGGGAGAACCCGGTCGTATTCGAGGTCCTGCAGGCATCCACGTTTCCGCCGACGGCGGAGTGGAGCTACTCGCAAATGCCCGAACGATTATCGTTCCTGGCTGGCGTGGGATTGATGATCCCGTGCCCTCAGAATTGTGCGCTGCGTTGAAAAATGCGAACGAGCGAGGCGCACGGATACTATCAATCTGCACAGGCGCTTTTGTATTGGCGGCCGCCGGATTGCTCGACGGAAAGCGTGCCACAACACATTGGCGGCATGCTGAAACTTTAGCTGCCAGATATCCGCAGATTAAGGTGGAGGCAGATGTACTCTACATCGATGCAGGCAATGTGCTGACGTCAGCTGGTAGCGCCGCTGGGATCGACCTATGCCTTCATCTGATCCGGCGTGATTTGGGACCCCGTGCGGCAAACCATGTAGCGCGTCGGCTGGTGATGCCTCCTCATCGAGAAGGCGGCCAAGCTCAATATATTGAAGAACCTATCTCGAAGCGACCAAGCTCGACCTTGGCGCCACTGATCGACGCAATCAGAGGCGCATTGGATGCAGAATGGTCCATAGAAAACATGGCTGCGCAAGTGGCGATGGGTAGCCGCACTTTTCAACGCCACTTTGTTGGCGCGATGGGAGCGCCAGCGGGAGAATGGCTACTGCTGGAACGGATACGGCGGGCCAAGCAACTACTGGAAGAAACCGACTTATCGGTAGACGAAGTCGCATTCATGGTGGGTTTCGGCGCAGCGGCCACTCTACGCAATCATTTTAAAGCAAAGCTTGGCACCAGCCCGGCCGACTACAGGCGGCGATTTCAAGCTGTACGCACAGAGTGAGAGTTAGTCGCGTTGGAGCCGCGTGGAATGGAGTTTTGGAAGAAAGCTAGGCAATGGGTGTGATGCCCATAATTACCTCGCAGATTCGCTTACATGTCTCGATGCACATTCAGCGGCGTTCGGCACGTTTCGTCCTGGAAACGCGGCCAGGCGTCGTGGATGCGACCACAAGGGCTATTCAAATTCTGGCGGGACTTGTCCTGGTCATCGTCGCCTGGAACGCGATCATAGCGAATTGAGCCGGAAAGACCAGCAGCAGCCACGATCGGCGTGATTGAATCGCGCATGGGGATTGACGACCGACTCCAGAACGTTGCCTGCGGTTGCAGTCAGGATCAGCAGGAGCGGAGCATAGGTGGTCGTCAGCAACAGTCCCGCCACAGCCGCTTCCGACTGCATCGGCAGCATGATCGCCGCGGCGAAGGCGGTCAGAAACAGACCGCCAAAAATGGCGAAGTCGCCGAGCATTGGGAGGGCCTAACCTGCTTTTGGCCATTTTGGATGCCGATCGTCGACGACGTAGCCATGCGAATGTTCGAAGCCCGTTTCCGACCACACGGCGTCTGCAACGTGGCGGTCGCCATCGGCCAGACCGGTATGCGTGTGCGCAAGCACGTCGGGGTCATGCTTCGGCCACAACAGCATCGACGCTGCAAGGGCGCCGACGCCAATGATGCCAAGCAGGACGAAGGTGAAGGGCAGACCCATCGCCGCCCCGACCCGTCCGGCGATCGGATAGGTGATCAGCCAGCAGGCGTGCGAAAGCGCGAATTGCGCTGCGAACAGGGCCGGCCGGTCGACAGGATTGGCAGAACGGCGGATCAGCCTGCCCGACGGCGTCTGCGCCAGCGAATAGCCGAGCCCAAGCACGAACCACAGCGACAGCAGCAGCTGGTAGCTGCTCACCAAGGAACCGGCCAGCATTCCGGCGACCAGAATCGCGGCGCCGCAGAGCATGGCAAGCCGGTCCGGCACATTTTCGAGCAGCCTCGGCAGCGCGAGTGCGGCGACCATCGATCCGCCGCCGAATGCGGCGAGCGCCAGTGCCGTCTGACGCGCCGAAAGGCCGAATTCCGCCTGGACGAGAACGACAGTGTTGACGATCACCATGGCGCTTGCGGCAGCAACCGCAAGGTTGAGCGCCAGCAGCCCGCGCAAACGCGGGGTTGCCAGATAGATGCGGATGCCCCGGGTCGTACGCTCGTAGATGCCGCAAGGTTCTGACGGCTGCGGGCTTGGCAGGATCACGGAAACGACCAGCGCCGCCGAGGCGAGGAAGCCGACGACAGTGCCGGCGAACAGGCTGTGGAAGCTGATGACCGACAGCAACGCTGCGGCCAGCATTGGACTAACGACGCTTTCCAGATCGTAGGCCAGCCGCGAAAGCGACAGCGCCCGCGTATAGTCCTTTTCTTCCGGCAGCACGTCCGGAATCGTCGCCTGGAACGTCGGGGTAAATCCGGCAGATGCCGACTGAAGGACAAAAATCAGAGCGTAAATCTGCCATATCTCGGTAACGAAAGGCAGAAGCAGCGCAACCGCAGCCCGGACGAGGTCAAGCGAGACGAGCATCGTACGTCGTGGCAGGCGTTCGGCGAAGGCGGCGGCTATCGGCGAGACGCCGACATAGGCGATCATCTTGATGGCCAGCGCCGTTCCAAGCACAGCGCCGGCATTTGGCCCGGCCAGGTCGAAGGCCAGCAGGCCAAGCGCAACCGTGGCAAGGCCTGTGCCGACAAGAGCAATGACCTGCGCGAGGAACAGATGTCGGTAGGTACGGTTAGCGAGGACTTGAAGCATATATGTTTGTCTTCTTGCAGCGCGCTGAAGCAGGTTGCTATCTCAGTGATGGTGGCCTTCAGGCTCGACCATCTTGAACGGCAGTTCCTGCCGCCGATCCTTCGAGCTCAGGACCAGCCTCGCATCGAACTCGTGAGGTTCGGCGGGAGCGACGGTACTCTCAAGACGATGATGGTTGCCGGCGACAGGCTGCAGAGGCAGCGTCTCCGGGCCGCCGGGCCGGTCGATAATCACCGTGGCTGTCAGATCATCGGCGTGCCGATCGACGGTAAGCCGCATCCGTTCCCCGCCGGGCGTATCGACGATCTCCAACGCTCCCGTAGCCAGATCGCACGCAACCTTGAAAGGCTCCGGAGCGTGGTGATGCCTGTGTGCTGGCGCCGCCGGTGTGCTCCCCCCATCGGCAGGTTCGAACGTGATGTTGACGGTGCGGAGTGCCGGCAGATGCGCGTACAGTACCTGCCTGAGCGTGCTGGCAATGCCGTTGGCGTCAGCGACGGTCATCTCGTCGTTGACCGTAGCCCCGACATCCGCGTGGAGCTGATGGCCGATCCACCGCGCTCTGACATTGGCGATCGTCACGCCGGGAACATGCTCGGCGGCATGACGGACTTCCTCGATCACCCCCGGCTCCACGCCATCCAGCATCCTGGTCAGCACCGAGCGGGCCGACTGCCAGACGATGCCGAAAATCGCGATCGTGATGAGCAGCCCGACGATCGGATCGGCCAGCGGAAAACCCAGCCAGACGCCGATGGCACCGAGGACCACGGCAAGGCTCGTGAAGCCATCGGTGCGGGCATGATAGCCGTCGGCGATCAACGCTGCACTATTTATCTCCCGGCCGACACGGATGCGGAACACCGCGACGGCTTCGTTTCCTATAAAACCGATAATGCCCGCGGCCGCAACCCAGCCGAGAAATGCAATGGGTTGCGGATTGATCAACCTGTCGATCGCCTCGTAGCCGGCGACGATGGCGCTGAAGAGGATGATGAGAACGATCACTATGCCAGCAAGATCCTCGACGCGACCCAGGCCATAGGTGAACGTCTTGCTCGGTTTGCGGCGGGCCAGCACGAAGGCGATCCACAGCGGAATGGCGGTGACCGCGTCGCCGACATTGTGGATCGTATCGGCCAGCAGCGCCACGCTTCCGGAAAGGAACACGATCACGAGCTGGAGCGCTGCGGTTATTGCCAGAACGACGAAAGACCATTTGATCGCCCAGATGCCTCGCGTCGTCGTCGCGATCGTCGGGTCGATGACGCCGTGGGTGTGGCCATGGCCACCACCATCGCCATGATCGTGCCCATGGCCGCCGAAGCCCTGCGTCATCGGGCCGAAGCCGAACCAGACTCGTATCTTGTCCATCGTGATATTTCTCACAGGTATTTGGTGATGTCCTTGAACTCGTCGATCGAGCGGCGTTGCTCCCGCGCCAGCGGCCCGACAACCTCTTCAAGGCAATGGTTGAGATGGTCCTGGATCAAGGTTTTCTTGGCCTGGCAGATGGCTTTCTCGACCGCGTGGAGTTGCTGGGCGATGTCGAGGCAGGGCCTGCCTGCCTCGATCATTTCGATGACGCCCTTGAGGTGCCCGTCGGCCCGCTTGAGGCGCTTGATGATGTCTGGGTGAGTTGCGTGGACGTGAGGTTGATCGTTCATGTCTTGATACTATCCTCCTGGAGGGGATATACAAGCCTCGAACCGGTACCGATTCCATCGAACACACTTCGTTAAGATTTTAGAGAATAATCGCTGCTTATGCAGAATCGGGCTCACAGCAAGGGGTTATGTCTCGTCGTCGCGTTCGCTATGATGCTTGGCACGCTGCTGCGCCCTTTCGGATATTCGGCCTCGCACGATCCGGTCGCCCGTGCCGCCGTCGCAATCGAGCGCCAGGTCGCACAGACTGGGCCGACCGAAGATCATGGCTATGCCCATGATCACGAGGGCGCTGCCGATGAGAGAGGATCCGGCTCTCTTCACGGGCACAATGCAGCCGACCATTCGCACGACACGGCGAGCGCGCTTGTGCCCTTGGTACCGATCGTTCCGCCGGTCGGTAAGGACTGGCTGATTTACCCGCCGTGCTTCGCCGATCTGGAGGCGACATTTCGGCTTGACCGCCCGCCGAGACCGTTCCTCGCCGCCTGATCGCGGCCGCTCGCGCGGCCACCCTCAACGACGAAGACTGGAATTCCCATGCAAGAACCCTTCTACCAGGGTCCGCCACGCTCGCCCGATGCGTGCTGGCGGCCCGCTCTTCTCCTGCTGGTCGCTCTCCCGACTCTGCCGCTCCTGGCAGGAGCAGCCTTCGCCCACGGCGTCGCCGAGGGCGACAAGGGCTACATTCAAGAGATCACAGGCATCAATCTGCTGCCTTTCATCTATCTCGGCGCCAAGCACATGGTGACGGGATATGACCACATCCTGTTCCTGTTCGGCGTGATCTTCTTCCTCTACCGGATGAAGCACATCGGCATCTATGTCAGCCTGTTCGCGCTCGGCCATTCCACAACCATGCTGCTCGGCGTCTATTTCAACGTCGGGATTAACAGCTACATCATCGACGCGATTATCGGCGTTTCGGTCGTCTACAAAGCGCTCGACAATATGGGCGCCTTCCAAAGGTGGCTCGGCTTCCAGCCTAACACCCAGGGCGCGACTCTCGTCTTCGGCTTCTTTCACGGCTTTGGCCTGTCGACCAAGATCATCGAATACAACATCTCGCCGGACGGTCTGGTGCCCAACCTCCTCGCCTTCAATGTCGGCGTCGAGATTGGCCAGTTGCTGGCTCTTGGCGCGATCCTGATTGTCATGGGTTACTGGCGCCGGAGGCGAAGCTTCTGGCGTTACGCCTACACCGCAAACGTCGTCATGATGGCTGCCGGTTTTCTGCTGATCGGGTATCAGCTCACCGGCTTGTTCGTCGCAGCTTAAGGAACGAAATCATGTACAACACCGATCTGCCAAGCCGTGCCGACTTGCCGACGTCGGCACAACTCAAACGCTCCACCCTGATTGCTGCCCTGACCGCACTGACCCTCCTGGTCACAGTCGTCATGCCATCGGAATATGCCATCGACCCGACCGGCGCCGGGCGGCTTCTCGGCCTTACCGAGATGGGCGAAATCAAAACGCAATTGGCGGCCGAGGCGGCTGCAGACGAGACAACGGGTGCAACAGCGCCATGGCCCCCGCAAAATACCGTATCCGCCGACCTTTTGGCTCGTATGGAACGGATCGAAAATCTCCTCGTCACGATGACAGTGGGGCAACCAGCTCTGCCGTCGCAAGCGGCGGAGCCCGTTGCCCAGAACGATGTGACGGCCGGGGAAATCATTCCTGCGCAGCCAGTTCAGGCCGTGCCGGAGACCGCGCCGCAGGTCGCCGAAACCCCTGCGGTAGCGCCGGCCCAGAGCACCGGGCGGCGAGATGAAATGTCCTTCACGCTGACACCCGGCCAGGGCATCGAAGTCAAGCTTGTGATGCGGCAGGGCGCCAAGGCGAACTTTGCCTGGACCGTCGACGGGGGCGTCGTCAATTTCGACACGCATGGCGACGGTGGCGGCCAGAATGTCAGCTACGAAAAGGGCCGCAGCGTTCCTTCCGGCGAAGGTATTCTTGAAGCCGCTTTTGACGGAAACCATGGCTGGTTCTGGCGCAATCGCGGCGACAGCGACGTGACACTGACGATCCAGACCGAAGGCGACTACATTGACATCAAGCGAATGATCTAGCGGGCTACGAGTTGGTCCGGCGCCGCTAGCGACGCCGGACGTCCCTCATCCGTTTGCTCCATCGTGGAGCGAATGGCATTTCAGGCCAATGCGATCTGCCAAACGGCAACGCCGGCAAGCACCAGCCCTGCAACGCCCTCGATGGTTCGGGAAATGATATCGAACAGGCGTGGCCGGCTGTCGAAAAAATGCACCAGACGTTCGCGAAACAGGATCGACAGCACCGCGACGCAAGACAGTGTCAGTGCTACCCCGACCATCATGGTAATGGCAAAGAGGATGCCGGCGACTGGAACGCCTCTGGATATCGCAAAGGTCATCGCGAAAAGTGTGAGCGGACATGGGATCAGGCCGGCCATGACACCCACGGCCTCGCCTTCATGCTTGTGGTGACGGCCATGGCTTAGGGCGCGCCAAAGCATCCAGACACCGATCAGCCCGAGCAGGCCACGGCTGACATCTTCCAGCAGCGGAGCACGGCCCACGCTGCCCAACGCAATGGATACCAGGGGCAACGAGAGAGCCGCGATAAGGACAGCGATGGTCACATGCGTGAAGGAGAGTGTCAGTGACACCAGAAGGCCACGCCGGACGCTGGAATCCGATCCTGCCAGATAGGTCGCCAGCACCGCCTTGCTATGGCCCGGCGTCAGGGCGTGTGCCGCGCCGAATAGGACGCCCATCGGCAGGAAGGCCGTGAATGCCAGCCAGCCGCCCCCGGCCGAAAGCAGTTTGATCTGCTCGGCCAGAGCCAGGTAAATCGGGCGCTGGAATTCAACAAGGACTTGGAACATTGCGTTCGAACCGACTCCGCTTCAGCCGCACGTCAATTCGAGGCGTGTCGCGAAAATCTTGCCGAGATCGGTCCCGGTCGGATCACTGAAGAACGCGTCTGTCAGCTTTGTCTGGTTCTGTGCGATCGCGGTCTCCGGGTCGGGACGCACGACCGAGCGAGCGCATCCCTGCGGCAGGCCGGCGACTGCGATCTTGTCGTCGTCGGTAAAATCAATCGCCGTGTAGAAGGTCGGGTCGTAGACGCCGATGCCGACTTTTCCTGAAAGGGCCAATGTGTCTTTCGGCTGCGTCTCGAACAGGACGACGAGCTGATCGTTTTCATAGTTGATGACAAGCCTTGGCGGCGGCGCCATTTCCACGTCCTTCCCGTTCAAGGTCACAAGCTGGAAATAGTTGTACTCGGCCAGAGACGCATGGATGGTGAGAGCCACCTCATCGAGCTCCTTGGCGTCAAGGGCGAGATCGGAATTCTTGTCGAATTCCATCAGTACCGTGCTGGAAAAGAGATCGTCGAAACGCCAGAGATGTCGAAGCGATTTGATGGTCCGGTCAGGACCGACAGTCAGATCCAGCCTCGCCTCGGCGAAAACATGCGGATGGGCGCCTGCCGGTGCCATTGACGCGAGCAGCAGAGCCGCGCCCAATACTATGCCTGCCAGTCGCATTTTTCGTTCACACTTCGCTCGTCGTTCCGGGTCAGGCAGGAGACCTGCCACTGCAAGCAGGCCGAAATTGGACGGCAACGTATGAGGACCAAATGATGGCAGCGGGCAAAAAGCCATCAGGACCGCGGTCGTTAGATTCGATCGATCAGGGGTGTGTCGCTTCATACAAGGAAGCAACCGCAAAGTCGCCCTTTATCCAGTGATCGACGAGGATTACCGCGGCGCCGGCGAGGATCGCCAGCACTATCATCCAGATGACCTTTTGCCGATCGCTCAATTTCTTGCTCCGGCTCGATGCCGAGGAACGGTTTCCTGAGGCGAGTTCGTTTCAAGCGTATCACTTCTCTCGGCCGCCTGTTCACGCTGATTAGTCATCGGCTATGGAGCTTGCAATGATCATGTTCGATGTGATCCGGGACCTCGGCCGCGTCAAATGGACGAGCTGCTTGCGATTACCAGCAATCAATATGAAAAGTTTGGAAACTTGCGTTGGATTTCTCTCCTCGCCGATCTTCACGGCGTCGGTTCGTGCGAAGAAACGCGCTTCAAATGCCGCGCTGTCGATGTCGAACAGCGTGATCGAGCATATCTGCACGGCCTTGCCGTTCAACGTGGCTTTTGCCACCGCAATCATGGTTTTGGCCGGCATGTCGTTGCCGGACGCTACCCATCCCTGGATAGCGTTTACACTACCCACCGATGCGAAATCATCGCCAGGGCGCGGAGTCCATCCAAGCTTCCCGGCTGCGGCGACGGTTCGTTCGAAGTCAGGTCCATGGGCAAGACAAGTCCCGTGAAAAGCCTCCAACGCCAGATCGACATTGTCGGCGTGCACTGGCGATGTCATATGCACACTTGTGAGTAGCAGGGCCAAGAGGGTTTTCGGCATGTCGATCACACCTCGGGCTACGGAGCGAGGTAGCTGATTGATCCGAAATGGAGCCTCAAGCAAGCTCGTCAAGTGGACGGGCGGGCGATCGAGGAGATGTGCCATCGCGCGAACTGCTTAATCTCGATGAATTCGTCAGGATGCTACAGCTCGTTCACCGAGCTGCGGCTCTGCTCCCGCTCCCGGATGGCTGCCGACCTGCTCCAGCACCTGGTTGACGAAAATTGCACTCCTTGGGTTGGCATTTTCGCGCACCGACCCTCAACGAAGTCCGCGAGAAAAGCGAGGGAGCGCGAGTATCGGAGCGCAGCATCCAGTCAAGGAGGTGTTGCGGGAAAACTTCTACCTGGTGAAGCTTGCGTGCGAACGGCTGTCCCTCTTATGCTCTGCCAAAACTGGAGGTGGGCTATGCGCGCACCCGCTATTGTAGCTTCGGGGTTTTCGGCATTAGTTGCTGCGAGTCCGGCCACGGCTGACACGGGCGGTCCAATCTATAGCGCGGAGGTGGTGGGCTCGATGTGCAATGACCCATCTGCTGACTTTTGCGTTGGGTTCCTGGCAGCGGTGTGGTCCCAACTTTACGCCACGCAGACCCGTTGCGAATTGCCAGCGGTCAACAAGCGCGATCTACCGGACATTTACCGCGTCTATTTGTTGAAAAATCCCGACCTCAACCACGTTCCGGCTTCAATCGCGGCCACCAAAGCGTTTGAGGCACATACCGGCTGTCCCGGCTGGAGTCCGCGTTCAGATGGGGAATAGCAGGAGGCCAGAGGCGCTGCCGCCATTCTGAGGTGATCACGACCAGTTGCACCGCAATAAAGAAGAACTATCAGGTTGGCCTGCGCCTAGATTTGACGGGCACTGCTTGTACGCGCTTTGAGCAGTGAGAAACCGACCGATCAAGCGGTTTAGGGAGCTGTGTTGTGTCATCCCTCACCTTATCGAGTCGTCTGTGAAGAAGGTTGATTTCGGGATCGGAGGCGAAGCGGGAAGCATTTCTCACCCGCCATGTCAGAGCTGATATGGCGTCAGGCTGATCGCGGCCGGAGTGGTGGCACTGCAGCGGACGTGAGCAGCACCAGGAAGAAGGCACACAAAAGCCTCAGCCAGTTGAGCAGGAGACTGAAGTTGTAGCCGACGGCGGCAAGCACGGCGTTGTTGGCATCGCCCTCGGAGAAGGCCAGGAAGTTGCGGCCCATCCGGTGGTCGTTCTTGAGATGGCCGATGACGGGTTCGACGGCGGCCCGGCGTCGCAGCGCCCGTTTGACGGCCTTGGTGAGGCCGCGCTTGTAGCCGGCGACATGGACCTTGAACATCTTGTCCTTTGGCGCGTTGTGGCCGCGATAGCCGGCATCGGCGACGATCTTGCCGAGGCTGACGCCGATCGAAGTCTCGATCGCCGGAAGAATGGTGGCCAGCGTGTGGCCGTCATACGGATTGCCGGGCAGCGCCTTGACATGGGCGACGAACTGGCCGCCACGGCTGCGCTGCAGCGGGGTGGCGACGGAGACCTTGACGCCGAATTCGTAGGGCTTGTAGGCCTTGCCCTTGCCAATGCACTCGACCTCCGGAGCGTGCAGGGAATACACCTTCTTGCCCCGCTCGCGCTGGCGCTGGTCCCTGACGCGCCGGGCAAGCGACAGCGGCAGAGCGAAGGCCTGCATCAGCTCTGGCCGCGTGGCGAGCTTGCGGGTGATGTCGCGGATCACCGCGCCCAACATGGTGCGCAGCCGCTTGAGCTGCCGGTTGGCCCGCTTGAACTGCTTGGCATGGGCATAGCGCTGATGCTTGATCAGCGCGATCTTGCCGACCCGCGCATAGGATTGGCGCAAGGCAATGCCATGCCTCTTGGCCAGCTTGACCAGCCGCTCGCGGGCGCGCATCAGCTTGGCGTCGGTCGGGAAGGTGATGGCCTTTTCCTGCACGGTGGTGTCGACGATTACCGCGCGGAAGTCCGACGGCTTGGCCGCCCCCAACCTGGTCGCCGCCGCAAGGCTCTCCTGGAGCAGAGCCGTGAGCCGCTCTTCGCCCATGCGCAGGCGCCAGCGCGTCAATGACGTGCGGTCGAAAGGCAAGCGGTGCTGGAAGAACTCCTCGCCGCAGAACAGCTGGTAATAGGGGTTTTCCAGCCAGCGTTCGCACAGGCTTTCGTCGGACAGGTTGTGCATCGACTTGAGGATGGCCAATCCCGCCATCAGCCGGGTCGGCAAAGGCGGCCGGCCAGGATCGTCGTCATAGACCTCGCCCAGCCGTTCTTCGAGGAAACGCCAGTCGATCGTCTTGGCCAGCTTCACCAGCGCATGATCCATATTGAGGATGTGGTCGAGCCGGGATCGCAACAGGTCCGTCTCGCCGCTCTCGCGCCGTTCCTTCGGTCGCATCGCTCGCTTCCCTCGCTGCTTCGTCATCGCCTCGAATCACGCAGAACAAGCGCATCCAATTTGCCGGAAACCGCAGCCCAAAGCCACGAAATTCGGCAATCTGAAAACCGAAATCAGGGGAAATTGTTAAACGGAATCAAAGCATTCCGAGTTCTTCACGGACGACTATCGAGTTGTGGGGCGTTGCGGGCGTATCTTCGGGCGCTTCTTAGGGCGCTTCTTAGGTCCATTGCGCGCATCCGGGCCGCGGGCGGCGGGCATCTGCGAGATGCCCGCGCTGACGTTTCAAATGGCCAGTATCGCCTCTGTCCTTGTATGGCCCACCGGTATTCTGGTTCCTGGCGTGTTCGGTCTCAAATGGTTGCAGGTGTAGATTCAAGCGACACCCGGCGAGCGAGCAGCTTGTCGATCCGCTTTCCGTCCATATCGACGATCTCGAACCGCCAGACTTCATAGTCGAAATGCTCGCCGGCCTCTGGAAGGTGTCCAAGCCGGGACAGCGCGAAGCCGGCGATTGTGTGAAAATCACCTTCCGCCGAGCCTGACCGGAAGCCAAGGCGCGCGAAAGCGTCGTGAGCCGGCATCAGCCCGTCGATCAGCAGTGAGCCATCCTCGCGCTCGATGACATACGGTTCGTCGTCATCCGCATCCGGCAGGTCACCGGCGATCGCTTCGAGCAGATCGGTCTGCGTGACGATCCCTTCCAGGCTGCCGTATTCGTCGATGACGATCGCCAGACGCACCGGCGCCTTCTTGAACCGGTCGAGCACGCGGAAGATCGTCGTTCCTTCGTGAACGACCACCGGTTCGCGGATGACCGCCATCGGATCGAGAGCCTTCCCGTCCAGTGCCTGATCGAGAAGGTCCTTCTTCAAAATCATGCCCAGCGGCTCGTCGATGCCGCCGCGGCCGACCAGGAGCTGTTCATGGTGGCATGCGCGAATGGTGCGCAGGATCTCGTCCGGGCTATCGTCGGTGTCGATCCAGTCGACGTCGCGGCGTGGCGTCATGATATCGGCGATGCGCCGATCGCCAATGCTGAAGACACGCTCGACGACCTCCTGTTGGGTTTGGTGGAGCAGCCCCGCCTCCTGGCTCGCGGCGATGAGCAGCTTGAGCTCCTCCGGCGAGTGCAGGGATTCTTCTCCCGTACCGGGGCGCAGCCCGCAGAGGCGCAGCACCAGATTGCCGAGGCCGTTGAGCGAGATGATCGCCGGCCGCAGCAGAAACAGGAAGAGCCCGAGCGGGCGCACGACCCAGAGCGCCGTGCTCTCGCTGCGCTGCAGGGCAAGGCTTTTCGGCGCGAGTTCGCCAAGCACGATATGCAGCGCGGTGATGATGATGAAGGAGATCGCGACCGCAATCGCATGAGAGCCGGCCGTGGCGAGCGACCCGGGCAGTGCGTTCAGCAGCGGCTCGATCAGATGGGCAAGCGCCGGTTCGCCGATCCATCCGAGCGCAAGCGATGATATTGTGATGCCGAGCTGCGTCGCGGCTAGGTTGGCGTCGAGATTGTCCACCGCCCGCTTCAAGGCATTGGCATTGGTCCTGCCGGCATTGACCAGTTCGACCACCCGGCTGCGTCGGACGGCAACGAGAGAAAATTCCGCCGCGACGAAAAAGCCGTTCGCGGCAACGAGAACAAGTACGGCGAGTATCCCGAACAGATCGTACATACTGCCATCGGAACTAGGCATGGTCTCCTTTTGGGCGGCAATCGCCACTAGTTATTGATGGGAATTCACCTATAGCACGGCACCTTTGCGATGCTACGGACGTGTAGCTTGCTCGCGCGTCGCGGGGCGAGTTATTACTCTGCCTCCCGCCTTTGATACCGATCGGTCATAACCTCTCAACGGAACGATCGGGAGATCGCGCGAACAGAGCGGCTGCTATAGACCGTCCCGTCTTTCCTCTGGCGGACGAACCTTGCGGAACATTGCAAGTAAGAGGATGTCGTAGACAATCTTCAAGGCGCCGGCGATGAGTAGCGGCCAACCGAAGCCGGAAACAGCCAGCAGCGAGCCGGCAAGCATCGGGCTGGCGGCTGCCGCGAGGCTGCGCGGGACGGCGGTAACACTCGCTGCTGCAGCCCGTTCATCAGGCGTCACCACCGCCATGACGTAGGAGGTGCGGGTCGGCACATCCATCTGCGACAAGGCGCTCCGGATCAGCAGGAGCACGATGACCGGACCAAGGGTCGGCATGAAAGGGATGAGCACAAGGCAAAGACTGGACGGCAGATGCGTGAACACCATGGTGTTCACCAGCCCGATCCGTTTGGCGATTTGCACCGCCACCAGATAAGACGCTGCCGAGAGGACACCTGTGAAGAAGAAGATCGCGCCAGTGGCGGCGAGCGATAGGCTAAATTGTTGATAAAGCCAAAGAGCCAACAATGACTGGACCACGAAGCCACCCGCAAAGGCGTCGAGACTGAAAAGGGCAGCGAGCGTCAGGACGATTGCTCGCGACTTGCGCAATGGCTCAGCCGGTGTCGCCCCAGGATCGAGCGGTTCATTCGGCAGCCGCCGATAAAGAAGCAGCGATCCCAACCCCAAGGCTGCATAGAGGAGGAAGGCGAGCTGAAGCGCTTGCCTGATCTCCAGTCCGACAAGCAGTCGAAGCAAGTCGGGGGCTCCGGCCGCCAGAGCGCCGACAGCGCCAACAAGTGAACCGACCACGCTGTAGCGGGCAAAGAGGGCGGTGCGGTCGTGATCGGTGACGTTATGGGCAAGTTCCGCATGCTCCAGCGGCAGAAACACACTTACGTCGCCGGATGATGGGTTCAACGTTCCGACGAATGCGATAAGGAGCAGTGGCCAGAAATCGTTGACCAGCGCAAAGGCGATCCCCGTGGCGATCATCAGGACGGCAGCTGCGATCAGCAGAGAGCGGTGGGAAAAATGGTGCGCGACGAACCCGACAGACAGCGTGAGCGCCGCTGAACCCGCCAGCGTCGCCGTGGTGAGGATACCAATCTCGAAAGGATTGAAGCCGAGCGCGGCCAGATAGGCTGGAAGCAGGAGACTGACGAGTCCATCGCCGAACGCCCGTAATCCTCTCGAAGCCAGTAGATAAGTGGCTGCCGGCCCGGCACCGGAAGGAATGAGCGCAAATCTCTGTTTCGCCACCGGATCGCGCACAGCATTCGTCGACCTTTGAGCCGTCAAGGATGCCTCCTGACCAGAGAATGGTTGCGCCGATCGAGCAGATCAGACTGACCCCGTCACGACACCATAAAGCACGCCGAGGACCGAACAGGCTGCGAGCACCTGGATCATGCCGATCTTGAAACGGAACACCGCGACCAGCGCACCGAGCGTCAGAACCAAGGACGGAATATTGACGGAGTTGAACACGGGAACATCCAGCGTCATGCCCAGCCAGCTGACCTCACCCAGTTCGCGGAACAGCACGTGAAGCGCGAACCACACGGCCAGGTTCAAGACCACACCGACCACTGCTGCTGTGATGGCAGACAGCGCTGCTGGCTCCAGTACATTATAGGGACACAGATATACGGTAGCGATTATCGGCGAAGATTTTTGATACCGAGTTCGGCCCAGATCCACCGGAAATCATAGGTCGCCATGGGATCGTTGGGGTCAGGCTGGCTTGAAGAACGGTTTTCAAGATATTTGAGCCATTCGGCGGCCTTCTCGCGACCCTTGGCGGTTTTGATGGCCTCGCGCGGGGAAATATTACCCAGCATTCCGACGGGCTGATCGAGGGTTTCGCGGTACTGCTTTTCCAAAAACTCATGAACGACTTTTGTGGCGATCTCGGGTGGCAGCTCCGGACCAGCCGTATCCTTGTCACGGACGGGCCTTTCGGCCATCATTTGCTCGACGGTACGGATTTCGGTGAGCGGCCTTCCAACCAGATCGTTCAGCGCCCCCTGCATCAGCGTCGTTCCTTTTGCGGCTCGGGCGGCGGAATTCGTCGACAGATGCAAGGTGCGACCTTTCATTTCAACATTTCCGAGAACCCGTGCGCCGTCCTCCATCGTAATGTCCCATGCGAGGTTCCCAGATCTGCCGGCCTTGAGCCTTCCCTTCGGAGTGTCGCCAAGCCAGTTCCAGAATTTCGCGTTCTCCTGGCGCAGAGCCGGGACTGTCTTCAGCTGGGCGATAATTTCTTTCTGGGTGATCCCGGATGCCAACGGAAAGCGCACATCGTGGAAGACGATTGCGTCACCGTCGCTATTCTCGAAGGTGGTCTGCTCCATCCGCATCGTCCGATCCAGGGTGTCGAACAGCCATGAG
>NZ_JAMYOX010000034.1:0-71124 GCF_040320025.1 Mesorhizobium sp. M0808 | reverse complement strand
GAGTTCGAGACCAAAGGGTCCGACCAGATCGTCGTCGCGACCATCCCCAGCCTCGACGGCGAGGAGATCGAGCCTTACGCCAACCGGCTGTTCCGCGCCTGGAGACTCGGCCAGGCGAAGGAGAACAACGGCGTCCTGCTTCTGGTGGCGCCGAACGACCGCAAGATGCGCATCGAGGTCGGCTATGGGCTGGAAGGCACGCTGACCGACCTGCACACCAAGCTGATCATCGAAAACGACATGGTGCCGGCCTTCCGTGCCGGCGATTTCTCCGGCGGCATCAGCAAGGCCGTCGACGACATGATCATGGTGCTGGAAGGCAATCCCGAAGAACTGGAGGCGCGCGGCAAGCGCAATCCGGCGAATGACAATCCTGTCGATCCCATCTTCATGCTGTTCATTGTCCTGTGGGCGACGATGTTCTTCGGCGGCTTGGCAATGGCGTTCCTGCCGCCGATCTTCGGCACGAAGCTGTCGCCGGGCGTTTACAAGTGGCTGGGCATGACGTTCCGCTACGGCCGTGGGCCAGCTTCGTCATCCTCCGGTGGCGGTGGCTGGACGTCTGGGACCTCGTCTGGCAGTGGCTGGTCGTCTGGAAGTTCCGGCAGCGGTTGGTCGTCTGGAAGTTCGGGCGGCGGGTTTTCAGGCGGCGGCGGTTCGTCCGGCGGCGGCGGTTCTTCAGGAAGCTGGTGAGACATCAATCATGGCAACACGACCGATCAGCCCCGAGGATCATGAGCGCATCGCCGATGCGATCCGCGCTGCCGAATCAAAGACCGACGGCGAGATCTACTGCGTCGTGGCGCATGCCAGCGACGGCTATTTCTTTCCGGCCGCTTTCATGGCGATGCTCGGCATGCTCGTCGTCAGCCTCGCCGTCGGTTATGGGCTGGAAGCCTGGTGGCTGTCGATCCGCTTGCCGCATTTCGTCATCGCCGAGCTTCTGGCGGTTGCCAGTGTGCTCATCCTGTTGTGGGCATTGCCGGCATTGCGCATCCATTTGGTGCCGAGGCGGCTGCGCTACCAGGCCGCCCACGCCAATGCGATGAAGCAGTTCCTCGCCCGCAACGTCCACCGCACCACGGCGCGCACTGGCGTGCTGGTGTTCGTCTCGATTGCCGAGCGCTACGCCGAGGTGGTCGCCGACAGCGGGATCGATTCTCGTGTCGGCCAGCATGTCTGGGACGGTGTCGTCCGCGACCTTACGGCGCATGCCGGCGACGATCGGCTTGCCGAGGGGTTCGTCAAGGCGATCCAAGCAGTCGGTGCGGTACTGGCCGAACATTTTCCGGTCTCGACTGGCGACAGCAACGAACTGGACGACCATCTGGTCGAGATTTGATCTCGCCAAAAGCGGTTTCGCAGCGTCTCAAGGACGCACCGTCCGGCTGTGTGAAAGCATCGTGGCGGTTGACCGGACTCTTGCAATCGGGCGCGGCGGGTTTATGGTTAACTAATCATGAATACGCTGAGCATCGACATCAGGAAAGCCGAACCGCGCGATGCAGCCGCCATCGCCGACGTGCATCTCGAGGCCTGGCGCGGCGCCTATTCGGGCATCATCCCACACCGCACGCTGACATCGATGATCAACCGCCGCGGCGCCGACTGGTGGGCGAATGCCATTCGCCGCGCTGCCACCGTCCTGGTCGTCGAAATCGGCGGCAAAATTGCCGGCTATGCGACGATCGGCAAGAACCGTGCCCGCGAACTCAGGCAGCAGGGCGAGATCTACGAACTTTACCTGCGGCCGGAATATCAAGGCATCGGGCTCGGCAGCCGGCTGTTCTCGGCCGCGCGGGCACGGCTGGCCGACCATGGCCTGAAAGGCATGGTGGTCTGGGCGCTGGAAGACAATCAGAACGCACTTGCCTTCTATGCCGGCGCCGGTGGCCGCGATGTTGCCGAAGGCGTCGAGATATTCGAGCAGAAGGCGCTGAAGAAGGTCGCTTTCGTCTGGGAATGACGGCCAGCGCATGATCCGGCCGGTTTTCGGTTCGGACGATCTCCCCGTACCATTCGCCGCATTGCACCATTCGCCGTCGCCCGCTATCGATCTCCAATCGAGAGAGGGATAAAGCGATGCGTATCGAAGCGATTGCCAGCGGAAAGAACCCGCCCGAGGACGTCAACGTCATAATCGAGGTGCCGATCGGCGGCGAGCCGATCAAGTACGAGATGGACAAGGAAGCCGGCACCCTGTTCGTCGACCGCTTTCTGCACACGTCGATGCGTTATCCCGGCAATTACGGTTTCGTACCGCATACGCTGTCGGGCGACGGCGACCCGATCGACGTGCTAGTCTGCAACACGCGCGCGCTGGTGCCAGGCTGCGTCATCAATGTGCGGCCGATCGGCGTGCTGGTGATGGAGGACAATGCGGGCCAGGACGAGAAGGTGATCGCGGTGCCTTCACCCAAGCTGACCTTGCGTTACGAGGACGTCCACGAATACACGCAATTGCCCGACATCACCCGCCAGCAAGTGCAGCACTTTTTCGAGCACTACAAGGATCTCGAACCCGGCAAATGGGTCAAGATCGAAGGCTGGTACGATGCGGCCTATGCCAAGAAGATGATCGTCGAGGCAATCGAGCGGGCCAGGCGCAAGTAATTGTCGGGCGCAAATAATCAGTTGTCGACGCGGCCGAAAGCGGGCGCGTCGCCAAGCACCTCACGCTTGTCCTTGCCGCAGGCGAAGGTGCGTGCCTTCTCGTCGGCAAGCTTGCGCGCCTGATCGTTGGCGGCGGGATTGCCGGTGGCGAGCACAAGGCCGATCGTGCAGCCTTCGTGGGCGTCAGGCTGGGCAACCTTGGCGACGATCAGCACTTCCGTCGACTTGTTCTCGCCCTCGGTATCGCTGATCGAGCGACGATGAATGACGGCGAAGGGAATGGCAGTTTTGCCGTTGGTTTCGATCCGCCACTCGACTTTGGGTCCAGCCGAATTGAGGCCGGAAAAGCTTTCCCAGACCGTGGTCATATCGCCAGGTGGAAAGCCGTAGAACAGCGATTCCCGCGCATCGTCGTAGGAAACCAGCACCGGGTAACCGCGATAGCCCGAACAGGCGAGATCGGCCCAGTCCCCTTCGCCTTCTTCCGCTTGGGCATAGGTGACGCAGTCCTTCTCCCAATCGAGATCGGTATAGACGCTGGATATGTCGCCGGCCCGGGCCGCCTGGCAGAAACCGGCGAGGGCAAGCGGGATCAAGAGAGCGCGCATGGCGGAACAACTCAGTTCGGGGGGCGCAGCGTACCGTCAAATTTAGCAGCAGCCTAGAGGAAGTCGGGCTGCGCACAGTGGTCTGGTAAAACGGAACACTATTTCTTCAAACTTGCCTCTATCAGAAGATCGGCGTTGCGGGCCACCGACTGCGCCGGCCCGCCGACACCGAACAGCTGGCCGCTGATATAGGCGCCCTCGATCAGCAGCAGCAGCCCGTCGCCCAACGTGTCGGCGTCGCCGGCGCCCATCTCTGCCGCCATGGCGCGCAGGCGCCGGCGCAGTTCCTGCTTGTTGGCCTCGCTCACCGCGCGGGCCGGATGGCCATGTTCGGGATATTCGACCGCGGCATTGGTCATGCCGCAGCCACGATAATCGGGCTTTTGCGTGCGCTTGCCGACGCGGGTCAGGAAAGCGACGATCTGCGCGCGCGGATCGCCGGGATGGGCATCCACCGCCTCGTCGAAACGCTCCCAGAATTCGAGGTCATAGTGCCGGAGGTAGGATGCGGCCAGCTCATCCTTGGACGGAAAGCTGCGGTAGAGGCTGGGCTTGGTGACGCCGGCACGCCGCACGATCTCGTCGACGCCGATCGCCCTGATGCCTTGCCGGTAGAACAGGTCTCGCGCCACCTGGAGAATCCGTTCGGCGGCGCGAGGCGGGGGTGCGTCATTCGCCTTGATCGTTGGTTCAATGCTTTTCATGCCTGGTCTGCCGGTTAGCTGGTTGACAATGTTACCGGTCGGTACGTATGTTTCGCGCCCCTGCAACGTACCGGTCAGTAACATGATAGCTCAATCCCGCCCGTTTGGCCAGCGCTACGCTTTCGTCGTGGTCGCCGTCATCTTCCTCTGCCTGCTGATCGCAGCGGGCCTGCGTTCGGCGCCGGCAGTCATGATGCTGCCGCTGGAGAACAGTTTCGGCTGGCGGCGCGACGTGGTGTCGCTGGCGGCGGCCACCGGCATCTTCCTCTATGGCCTGACCGGGCCGTTTGCCGCGGCGCTGATGGAGCGGATCGGGCTGCGCCGCACCTTGCTTGCCGCGCTGCTGTTGATGTCGGGATCGACCGCGCTCAGCCTGTTGATGACCAAACCGTGGCATCTGCTCCTCACCTGGGGCGTGTTTTCCGGCGTCAGCTCGGGCGCCGTCGCCACCGTGCTCGGCGCGACCATCGTCAACCGCTGGTTCAAGACCAATCGCGGCTTGGTGATGGGACTGATGTCGGCGTCCAGTGCCACCGGGCTGCTGGTCTTCCTGCCGCTGATCGCCGCGCTGGCTCAGTCGGGTGGCTGGAAGCCGGTTGTCATCGCGGTCTCGGTTGCCACCGCCTGCCTGCTGCCGCTGGTCTGGCTGCTGGTGCCGGAGCGGCCGGCCTCCATCGGCATGGTACGCTATGGCGCCGAGCTCGACGACGTGCCGCCGTCACCACCTGCCGCGCAAGGCAATTTCCTCGCGCATACGATGAGCACGCTGCGCCGCGCCGCCGGCACGCGCGTCTTTTGGTATCTGTTCGCCACCTTCTTCGTTTGCGGCTTCACCACCAACGGGTTGGTCGGCACGCACCTGATCGCCTTTTGCGGCGATATGGGCATTGGCGAAGTGCAGGCTGCAGGCCTGCTCTCGATGATGGGCATCTTCGATCTTATCGGCACGACGCTGTCGGGCTGGCTCACCGACCGTTTCGACCCGCGCAAGCTGCTCGGCGTCTATTACGGTATTCGCGGCCTGTCGCTGATCTATTTGCCCTATTCCGGCTTCTCGGCGACCAGCCTGATCATCTTCGCCGTGTTTTACGGACTGGACTGGATCGCCACCGTGCCGCCGACGCTCAGGCTTTCCAACGAGGCGTTCGGCGACCGCAGCGGGCCGATCGTCTTCGGCTGGATCGTCGCCGGCCATCAGGTGGGTGCGGCAACGGCGGCCTTTTTCGGCGGCACCATGCGCGAGCTGCAAGGCAATTACGAGCTTGCCTTCCTGATCGCCGGCATGACGGCAATAGCCGCCGCCTGCATCTCGCTGCTGATCAATACCACCCGCCCGGCCTTTGATCCGGAACCGCAGGCGGCTTGAGCTCCGACGGCTGAGCGCTAATCTCCCCGACGGGGATATGGCCGGGAAGCAGCCCGAGGGGGTCGGTCCAACCGGGCTCGGCCCCTTATCGCCGATGCAGGAGGCCGGCGCTCCGCGCGTGACGACCCCCTCTGTCGCCTTCGGCGACATCTCCCCCTCGAGGGGGGAGATTCGCCAGCCTGTTCACTGTTATCAAACCTTCATCGTTTCGAAATGTGCCTGAAACATTGAAGCTGGAGCTTGGCGGCGACGTTCAATGCCATCCAGGAGACAGCCATGAACAAGATTTCGATGACGCGGCGCGCTTTCGTCACGTCGGCCAGCGCCGTTGGCCTGGTCGGCGCCTCGGGCCTCGCCCTTCCCTATTACTCGCGCGCCAATCAGCGCCCGGCGTTCACCCATGGCATCCAGTCCGGCGACGTCGACGCCACCAGCGGCATGGTCTGGACACGCACCGACCGGCCGTCGCGCGTCATGTTCGAGGTGTCGCCGACCGAAAGCTTCACCAATGCCGTCCGCCTGGCGCCGCTCGATACCTCGCCGGCCAGCGATTATACGGTGAAGCGGCTGCTTACCGATCTCGCCTCCGACCAGGACATCTTCTACCGCATGGTCGCGAACGATCTTGCCGACATCAACGCCGTTTCCGAGCCGGTCGTCGGCCGCTTCCGCACGGCACCTGCCTCGAAGCGCGACATTCGCTTTGCCTGGTCGGGCGACACCGCCGGCCAAGGCTGGGGCATCGACGAGACCGGCATGAAGACCTACGCCACCATTGCCAAGCACACGCCCGACTTCTTCCTGCATTCGGGCGATACGATCTATGCCGATGGTGCGATGAAGGACGAGGTCGACCTGCCCAACGGCGGCAAGTGGAAAAACAAAGTGCTGATCGACGAGAAGCGCAAGGTTGCCGAGACGCTGGACGAATACCGGGCGCAGTGGAAATACAACATGATGGACAGGCATGTGCTGGCGCTCAGCGCCATCTGTCCGACCTTCTATCAGTGGGATGACCACGAGGTGCTGAACAACTGGTCGGACTCGAAGGACCTGAGCGCCGACGATCGCTACACTGAAAAGTCCATCCATGTGCTGGCGGCACGTGCGGCGCGCGCCTTCCACGAAATGACGACGATCCGTTACGAGCCGTCGGAGCCCGGCCGCGTCTACCGCAAGATCGCCTATGGTCCGCTGCTCGACGTGTTCTTCCTCGACATGCGTTCCTACCGCGGCCCCAACGGTCCGGATATGCAGGAGACGATGACGCCGCAATCGCGCATCCTCGGTGAACAGCAGATCAAGTGGCTGAAGCGTGAACTGGCGAATTCCAACGCAACCTGGAAAATCATCGCCGCCGACATGCCGCTCGGCCTCGTCGTCTGGAACGACGGCACCAAGAAGGTAGGGGCCGAGGCGGTCAGCAATGGCGACAATGGCCCGGCCAAAGGGCGTGAGCTGGAAATTGCCGACCTTCTTCGCTATATAAAGAATGCGGGTATCAGCAACACTGTCTGGCTCACCGCAGACGTGCATTACACAGCCGCGCATTACTACAATCCGGACAAGGCGCAGTTCCAGGACTTCAATCCGTTTTGGGAATTCGTTTCGGGTCCGATCCATTCCGGCACGTTCGGGCCCAATGGTTTCGATATGACATTCGGCCCGGAGCTGAAGTTCATAAAGGCACCAACTGCCGAACAGGGTCAAAACCTGGCGCCTTCGGCCGGCCTGCAGTTCTTCGGGCTCGTCGAAATCGATGGCGCCACCGAGCAGTTGACGGTGCGGCTGATGGATCGCGACGACAGCGAACTCTACAAGGTCACGCTCGATCCGGTGCGGTCGGCGTGAGCGACGGCGCCACTACCCTCGGGCCAGCCCGAGGGTAGGACGTATATCAATCGGGATAGCAGACGACGGGAATGTTGGGCCAGACGGCGCTGTCGCATCCGGCATTTTGCTGCCGCTGCTTGAAGGCGGCGCTGACCGGCCCGGTCACCACCGGATCGACGCCATCGGGAGCATCGGCAAAAAGCTGCTCCGCCGACGGCTTGTCGGACGGCAAAGCAGACCGCGTCTCCTTGAACGACGCCGCCGACTGCGCCGCGCCGGCCGCGAGGAGGACGGCGAGCGCGGTACATGCCAAAATCGGCCGGAGTTTGATGCCTATCTCGATCATGAAATTCGAACTGTCCGGACCATGAAAGGTTCCGCCTTGGTTAATAATTCCACTTCACACCAAGACATTTAAGATTTGGTGACTTTATTTGGTGGCTCGCCTCCTCTTTCGCAATTGCGAAAAACCCTGTATGAGCCGCCCAACCGAAAGAGGCAGCGCCTTTTGGCCTGCTGCCTGCAACGCTCCCGAGACCGAAACATGAAAATCCGCAATATCGCGATCATCGCGCACGTCGACCATGGAAAAACCACCCTCGTCGACCAGCTTCTGAAACAGTCCGGCTCGTTCCGCGACAACCAGCGCGTCGCCGAGCGCGCCATGGATTCGAACGACCTCGAAAAGGAACGCGGCATCACCATCCTGGCCAAGGCGACCTCGGTCGACTGGAAGGACACCCGCATCAACATCGTCGACACGCCCGGCCACGCCGACTTCGGCGGCGAGGTCGAGCGCATTCTGTCGATGGTGGATTCGGCCATCGTGCTGGTCGACGCCGCCGAGGGGCCGATGCCGCAGACCAAATTCGTCGTCGGCAAGGCGCTCAAGGTTGGACTGAAGCCGATCGTCGTCATCAACAAGATCGACCGGCCCGATGCCCGCCACGTCGAAGTGGTCAACGAGGTGTTCGATCTTTTTGCAGCACTTGACGCCACCGACGAGCAGCTCGACTTCCCTATCCTTTATGGTTCAGGCCGCGACGGCTGGGTCTCGGAAAACCCCGAAGGTCCGAAGGACCAGGCTCTGGCGCCGCTGTTCGACCTCGTCATCAAGCACGTGCCGGCGCCGACCGTTCATCCCGGCCCGTTCCGCATGATCGGCACCATCCTGGAAGCCAATCCGTTCCTCGGCCGCATCATCACCGGCCGTATCGAATCCGGCACGCTGAAATCCAACCAGGCGGTCAAGGTGCTGCACCATGACGGCACCCAGGTCGAAACCGGCCGAATCTCGAAGATCCTCGCCTTCCGCGGGCTCGAGCGCCAGCCCATCGAGGAAGCGCAGGCGGGCGACATCGTCGCTATTGCCGGCCTGTCGAAGGGCACCGTCGCCGACACGTTCTGCGACCCGTCGGTGACGGAACCGCTGCATGCGCAGCCGATCGATCCGCCGACCGTGACGATGTCGTTCCTGGTCAACGATTCGCCGCTGGCCGGCACCGAAGGCGACAAGGTGACCAGCCGCGTCATCCGCGACCGCCTGCTGCGCGAGGCCGAAGGCAATGTCGCGCTGAAGATCGAGGAATCGCCGGACAAGGATTCGTTCTTCGTTTCCGGCCGCGGCGAATTGCAGCTGGCCGTGCTGATCGAGACGATGCGCCGCGAAGGTTTTGAGATCGCCGTGTCGCGGCCGCGCGTCGTCATGCAGAAGGGCGACAGCGGCGAGTTGCTGGAGCCGGTCGAGGAAGTCGTCATCGACGTCGACGAGGAGCATGCCGGCGTCGTCGTGCAGAAGATGTCGGAGCGCAAGGCCGAGATGGTCGAGCTTCGCCCTTCGGGCGGCAATCGCCAGCGCATCGTCTTCCACGCACCGACGCGCGGATTGATCGGCTACCAGTCGGAACTGTTGACCGACACGCGCGGCACCGCTGTGATGAACCGGCTGTTCCATGCCTATGAACCTTACAAGGGTGAGCTGCCGGGCCGTACCAACGGCGTGCTGATCTCCAACGAACAGGGTGAATCGGTGGCGTACGCCATGTGGAACCTGGAAGACCGCGGCCCGATGGTCATCGACCCCGGCGTCAAGGTCTATCAGGGCATGATCATCGGCATCCATTCCAGGGACAACGACCTCGAAGTCAACGTGCTCAAGGGCAAGAAGCTGACCAACATCCGCGCCGCCGGCAAGGACGAGGCGGTGAAGCTGACACCGCCGATCCGCATGACGCTGGAACGCGCGCTGGCCTGGATCCAGGACGACGAGCTGGTCGAAGTGACGCCGAAGACCATCCGCCTGCGCAAGCTCTATCTCGATCCGAACGAGCGCAAGCGTTTTGAGAAGTCGGCGAAAGTGGTCGGCGCGGCATAAAGGGCAATACCGCGCAATGAGCGGTAAACTCGTCACGGCTGTCATATACGACAATCGACCCGAGGCCGAAGTTTGCGTGTCGATGCTCGACGCGTATGCTCTCGCGAATTATCTTCTCGACACGGGCAGGCTTGCCATGTGCAAGTCGCCGACAGCGATCTCGATACGGCCAAGGGTTTGATTGGCTCGGCCTCCAAAGAGGGCGACTGACCCCTGGCCGTAACTGTCTCTGATTACGGATTCCCTTGCCGTCGCCTCATCCACCTGCAGCCGAAATGATTTCGTCCAGGTCTGGTTCGCCAGACAGGTGGATCCGGATCGCCGTTCCCGCCCGCGCCGGCCGGCGCAAGGCTTTGGCCCCGTCCGGACCAACCACCTGCAATCGCTTCTCTTCCCAAACCTGTAGCCGCGATCGCGGGACACCGAGTTCGCTGGCCAGCAACCGGTCGAGCCGCAGCGCTGTCGGCATTTCGAGCCAGAGCTGAAGTTCGAGAGCGCCGGTATTTTCCGGCCTGTCCCCGAGCACCTGCTTATGAACGATGGCTTCAGGAAACTCCTCGACGCGCCCGATCCTGCTTCGCAATGCGGCAACATCGAAAGCATGGCGCCGCGCCAGGACCGGATCATTGCTTTCGAGCGCCTGCAATATTATTGCCGGTTCGATATCGCGGCGGCTGCAGCGCTCCAGAATGCCGAAATTCCAGGAATTGTCGCAGTCGATGCAGCGGTAGATCAACCAGGCGTCAATGCGCTTGCCGTTGGCATTGACCCGGAATTTGCCGCTGCAGCGATAGGCTTTCAGGCCGCCGCAGCGATTGCAGTTGAGGTGAGGTCGAGGTGCGGTCTTGGGTGTGATCGCCCAGCGGATACGCAGTATCGAAGGCATGCCGAAAAGCCCTTCCCGTCGGGAAGTTCGTCAGATCGGCGATATCGAGAACCCTTGCGGGCACGGCGTGGCGAGAGACTGCGGCAGTTGGAAATCAGGTGTCGCGGGTGGTTATGCGCGACAGCGGTTCAGCAGTGCCAAACCGGCCTCGAACCGCCACCCGAGGAACACATGATGTGAAAACAGGCATCGCGACTGCGACGCCCTGCTCTGTGTTGGGGGAGTTGACGAGACCGGCGGTTACGTAGGCAAAGTGAAGCTCGGAAAGGATTTCGGAACGACATCTCTAGCCGTGAGGTGCCTGGCCGACAAGCCTTCTTTCGGTAGACGCTACCGTCGCCGGAACAGTTGGGTTATGTTGAACGACCCAAACATTTCAAACGAGACCGCGTCATGCATTTCACGTCGCTGCTGATTTTTGCCGGCGCCCTGCTTGTTGCAGCCGGCTCGCCCGGCCCATCGATCGCCGCTCTTGTGGCGCGGGTCATCTCGAAAGGGTTTCGCGACGTGTTTCCGTTCCTGCTTGCCATGTGGATCGGCGAAGCGATCTGGCTGTCCCTGGCGGTGTTTGGCCTCGCCGTGGTGGCGCAGACGTTCCATTTTGCCTTTGTCGTCGTGAAATGGGTTGGCGTTGCTTATCTCGCCTGGCTGGCCTGGAAGATGTGGACGGCGCCGGTCGAGGCAAAAGAAGGTTCGCTGCCGCGCGAAGATTCGCCCGTCAAGCTGTTCTTTGCCGGCATGGCGGTGACGCTCGGCAACCCCAAGATCATGATGTTCTACCTGGCGCTGCTGCCGACCATCATCGACCTCGGTTCGGTCAGCATGATCGGCTGGGTCGAGCTGACCGCGACCATGGCCGTTGTCCTGGTCGCTATCGATTTGACCTGGGTGCTCGCCGCATCACAGGCGCGCAAGCTGCTCAAAAGCAAGCGGGCGATGAAGATCGCCAACCGCGTCAGCGCCGGAACCATGGCCGGCGCTGCGGCGGCTATCGCGGCGCGGTCCTGAGCCGGCGCGTCAACCCATTTCGATTATCGGCGCAATCTCGACGCTGAAACCCGGGTCCGTCAGGATAGGACAATCCTTGGCTTTGCCGACGGCATCGTCGATGTCTTTCGCTTCGATGATGGTGTAACCGGCGGTCGGATTGCTACCGCCATTGTTCTCGACCTTGCCGCCGGGCAGCAGGGTCTTCGACATGCCGACTGGATTGCCACCGTCGACCACGGCTGAGCCAAGCTTGCCGTACCAGCCGTTCCAGGCATCCATCGCTGCCTTCCGTTCGGCCTCCTCGGTCGGCATCTTGCCCGAGCCGTGATAGACGTAGAGAAATTTCGCCATGTTCTCCTCCTTTGATCGGCGGCATCGAACCGGCATGCGGTCATGCCGCATGCCGATCATCGGACCAAACCGGCAAACAAGCAACGAGAATGCGAAGTAGCTAATATAATGTGCGGTTGGCTCGCAACGGCGGTGCCCTATCGCGCCATCGCATGGTATTCATCGTTCGGCCGCATGTCGATTGCCGATGCCAGCCGGTTCGACATGTTGAAGAACGCCGCGGTCGAGGCGACGTCCCAGATGTCGCGGTCGGAAAAGCCGACTTGCCGCAGCGCCGCCCGGTCCGCTTCGACGATCTTTGCCGGCTGCCCGGTCAGCTTCACCGCGAATTCGAGCATGGCGCGTTGCCTGTCCGAAAGCTCGGCGGCGCGAAAATTCATCACCATCATCTCGCCGAAGGCCGGGTCGCCGGAAAGCTGGCGCACCGCCGCGCCATGCGCGACCAGGCAATAGTAGCAATGGTTGACCGACGAGACGGCCACCGCGATCATCTCGCGCTCGAGTTTCGACAGGCCGGATTCACCCAGCATCAAATCGTTGTACATGTCGGTGAAAGCGCGCAGCTTCTTCTCGTCGAAGGCATAGGCGAGCAGCACATTGGGAACGAGGCCGAGCTTCTCCCGGCACTTGGCGAAATAGGCCTTGGTCGCGTCGCTCAGCTCCGCCGGTGCCAGGTCAAGCGCGGTAATTTTCTCCGTCATAGCGAATTTCTCCTCGTTTTCGCCAGGCTGCCGGTGAATTCCGACATTTCGTCGCAAGCCGTCAAACCTTTGTCGCCAAATACCCGTCATCTGTTAGCATAGCCGCAAAAACATGTGACGGGAGGGACTCATGGCCAGCGTAAAGTCAGCGAGCCGGTTGAAAAAAGCCGGCGTGACGAGGGGTGAAGCCGCGGGTGGCGAAAAGCCCGGCAGGCTTGCCGACTACTTGCTGGCCCGAGCTCCGGCCGAAGATGTCGCCGCCTACGACGTCATCGATCTCGAACGCGCTGCCGAACTCGCCGGCCGCGCAGTGGCCAGGCACAAGAAGGACGACTGCGTCGTTGCCATAGACGTCGATTCCGGTGTCGTCCGCCAGGACCGGCCGATGACGGTGATCACCGTCGTCAACGACAACATGCCGTTCCTGTTCGATTCCGTCCTCGGCGAGATTACAGAAAGCGCCGGCGAGCCGCTGCTGGTTACCCATCCGGTCATAGTCGTCAGGCACGGCAAGAACGGCGTCGAGGAAATCCTCGGCGATGGCGGTTATGCCAAGGGCGACCACAGCCATGACCGACTGAGCGTCATCCATGTCCATATCGGCCGCCTTTCGGCCGGGCAGGCCGAAGGCCTGGCCGCACGCCTGACGAAGCTGCTCGGCCAGGTGCGAGCCGCCGTCACCGACTGGAAGCCGATGCTTGCCCGCCTCGACCAGGCGATCTCGGAATTCCGCTACTCGCCAGTGCCGCTCGACAAGGCCCATGTCACCGAGGCGATCGCCTTCCTCGAATGGCTGCGCGACGACAATTTCACCTTTCTCGGCATGCGCGAATTCAACTACACTGGCGGCGAGACGAGCGGCATGCTCGAGCGCGCCGAAAAGCCCGGCCTCGGCATCCTTTCCGATCCCGACGTGCTGGTGCTCAGGCGCGGCACCGAAGCGGTGAGCACGACGCCGGAAATCCGTGCCTTCCTGCATGGGCCGGAACCGCTGATCGTCACCAAGGCCAACGCCAAGTCATCGGTGCACCGCCGCATCTACCTCGACTACATTGGCGTCAAGACCTACACCGGCAAAGGCGTGCTTTCAGGCGAGCTCCGTATCGTCGGCCTGTTCACCTCGACTGCCTATACGCGCTCGGTGATGAAAATCCCCTACCTGCGCTCGAAGGCGGAAACCGTCATTGCCAAATCCGGCTTCAATCCAGGCGACCATTCCGGCAAAGCTTTGATCAACGTGCTGGAGAGCTATCCGCGCGACGAGCTGTTCCAGGTTCCGGTGCCGATCCTGCGCAAGCATGCCGAAGCCATACTGGGCTTGATCGAGCGACCGCGCGTCAGGGCATTGGTGCGTGTCGACCAGTTCGACCGCTTCGTCTCCGTGCTCGTCTTCGTGCCGCGCGACCGCTACGACAGCGTCGTGCGCGAGAAGATCGGCACCTATCTGAAGACCGTCTTCGAAGGCCGGCTGTCGGCCTATTATCCGGCCTTCCCGGAAGGCGGGCTGGCGCGCGTCCATTTCATCATCGGCCGCTCCGGCGGCAAGACACCGAAGGTCGAGCAGGCGACGATCGAGGCGGCGATCCGCGACATCGTACGGACCTGGGACGATGCACTGCGCGAGACCGCGACAGAGACCGGCGCCGATGCGAGACTCACGGCCATCGCCTCGCGTTTTTCGGAAAGTTATCGCGACAGTTTTCCGCCGGCCGTGGCGCTGGCCGACGCCGGGCGCATCGCCAAGCTCGATGCGTCAAATCCGATCGCCATCGACTATTACCGTCACACCGTCCAGAAGCCGCATCAGGCGGCGCTGAAGATCTATCACCATGGCAGCCCGGTGGCGCTGTCGCGGCGCGTGCCCGTGCTGGAAAACATCGGTTTCCGCGTCATCAGCGAGCGCACTTTCGAGGTCGGCGACATTCAATCCGGCATGATCAATAGTGATCAGCCCGGCATGGTCTTCATCCACGACATGGAACTCGAGAACAGCTACGGCAGGCCGATCGACCTCGGCAATGGCGGCGCGCTGTTCGAGGATGCGTTCCTTTCCGTCTGGCGCGGCGATGTCGACAATGACGGCTATAACGGCCTTGCCCAGACCGCCGGCCTGTGGTCGGGCGAGATCACCGTCCTGCGCGCCTATGGCCGCTATCTGCAGCAGGCCGGCATCCCGCAGAGCCAGGATTTCATCGCCGCCGCACTCAACCGTTATCCCGAGATCGCCCGCGGCCTGCATGCGCTGTTTGTCGCCCGCCTCAGCCCGACGGCCGAGACGGAAGGCGTCGTTCAGGCCAAACATCTGAAAGCCAAGATCACGGATGCGCTGGAAGACGTCCCCAACATTGACGACGACACCATCATCCGCCGTTATCTGAACCTGATCGAAGCCTCGCTGCGCACCAATCATTTCGTTGCCGATACGAAACAGAAAGGCCAATCGCTGGCGATCAAGCTCGATTCGCAATCGGTCGACGGGCTGCCGGCGCCGCGGCCATGGCGGGAGATCTTCGTCTACGGCTCCGAGGTCGAGGGTGTGCATCTGCGCTTCGGCCCGGTCGCGCGCGGCGGCCTGCGCTGGTCGGACCGTGCGCAGGACTATCGCACCGAGGTGCTCGGCCTGGTCAAGGCACAGCAGGTCAAGAATGCGGTGATCGTGCCGGTTGGCGCCAAGGGCGGCTTCTACCCGAAAAAGCTGCCGATGAGCGCCGGGCGCGACGCAATTTTCGAGGCCGGCACGGCCGCCTACAAGAATTACGTTTCCAGCCTGTTGTCGATCACCGACAATATCGGGCTGGACGGCGTCATCCCGCCAGCCGGCGTCGTGCGCCGCGATCAGGATGATCCGTATTTCGTCGTCGCCGCGGACAAGGGCACGGCGACCTTCTCGGACATCGCCAACGCCATCAGCGAAAGGCACGGCTTCTGGCTCGACGACGCTTTCGCCAGCGGCGGTTCGGCCGGCTACGACCACAAGAAGATGGGCATCACCGCCAAGGGCGCCTGGGAAGCGGTCAAGCGGCATTTCCGCGAGATGAACCGCGACATCCAAACCACGCCGTTCACCGCCATCGGCGTTGGCGACATGTCAGGTGACGTGTTCGGCAACGGCATGCTGCTGTCGGAGCAGACCCGGCTGATCGCCGCCTTCGATCATCGCGACATCTTCATCGATCCCGATCCCGACATGGCGGCTTCGATGGCCGAGCGCCGGCGTATGTTCGCTCTCGCCCGCTCAAGCTGGCAGGATTACGACAAGACGAAGCTGTCCGAAGGCGGCATCATCGTCTCGCGCAGCCAGAAGTCGATCACCTTGCCGGCCGCCGCGGCTGCAGCTATCGGCCTCGGCAAGACAACGGCCACGCCGGTCGAGATCATGAGTGCCATCCTCAAGGCGCCGGCAGATCTTTTGTGGTTCGGCGGCATCGGCACCTATGTCAGGGCATCGGGCGAGACCAACCAGGACGTCGGCGACCGTGCCAATGACGCGATCCGCATCACCGCGCTCGACCTGCGTGCCAAGGTCATCGGTGAAGGCGCCAATCTCGGCGTCACGCAGCGGGCGCGCATCGAATTCGGATTGAATGGCGGCCGCTGCAACTCAGATGCGATCGACAATTCGGGCGGCGTGAACTGCTCAGACGTCGAGGTCAACATCAAGATCGCGCTGGCTTCCGCCATGCGAAAGGGATCGCTGACGCGGCCGTCGCGCAACAAATTGCTGGCCGAGATGACCGACGAGGTCAGCGCCCTGGTGCTGTCCAACAATTACCAGCAGACGCTGGCGCTGTCCCTTGCTCGCAAGCGCGGCCTTGCCGACATTGCCCATCAGAGCCGCTTCATGGAGGCGCTCGAGGCGCGCGGGCTGCTCGACCGTGCCGTTGAGACGCTGCCGTCGCCGGCGGCTGTTGCCGAGCGCGAAGCGCGCGGCGAGCCGCTCACCCGGGCCGAGCTCGGCGTGCTGCTTGCCTATGCCAAGATCGTGCTGTTTTCCGATATCGTCGCCAGCGACGTGCCGGACGATCCGCATTTCGACCGCGACCTGATGGGTTACTTTCCCGACGGCATGGCAAAGAAATATGCGGCGGAAATCCACGGCCATCGCCTGCGCCGCGAGATCATCGCCCGTGTCGTCGCCAATGATCTGGTCAATCGCGGCGGCCCGTCCTTCGTCAACAGGCTGCAGGAAGCGACCGGGCGCAGTGCCGCCGATGTCGTGCGCACCTTCGCCGTGGTGCGGGATGGCTTTGCACTGCCGGCGCTCTATCGCCAGATCGACGCGCTCGACAACCAGATCGACGGACAGATCCAGCTCGACCTCTATCAGGCGGTCAGCCGGCTGATCTATGTGACCAGCGGCTGGTACCTGAAGAACGATGCCGACACTGCACTGCTCGGGCAGCGGATTGCCGAGTTGCAGGATGCGCGCAAGGCGCTGGAGCCGAAGCTCGTTTCGCTGCTGCCGGCCTTCTCGCGCGAGCGGATCGAGGAGCGGCGGCACAGCCTGTCGAAGGGCGGCGCGCCCGAGAGCCTTGCCGAGCAACTGGCGTTGACCGATGTGGCGGAACTCATCCCCGACATAGCGCTGACGGCGCGGACGGCAAATGCCGGCATCGTCGCTGCCGCCAAGGCGTTTTTTGCAGTCAGCGATGTCTTCCGCATCCCGCGCGTCGAAGATGCGGCGCGCTCGATCACGCCCTCGGATTATTACGATCAACTGGCGCTTTCCCGCGCCACCGACACGATCGGCGCGGCCAGGCGCGGCATCGCGGTGGCGGCGCTGACCGGCCATGCCGAGGCGGCGGATCCGGTGACGGCATGGTTGGAGGCCGGCGGCGAACGGGTCGGACGCATCCGCGAGCGGTTGCAGGCTCTGACCGAGGGCGGCGACATCACCGTGTCGCGGCTGTCGGTGGCATCCGGCCTGATGAGTGATCTGACGCAGCTGTGAGACGTCTTCCATATCGCGCGGGATTGCCGGCAAGAACCGCGCTATAGAGCAAACGGCGCGCTGCTTTGGGGGGCGCCGGACCATGATCCCAAAAAGTGACGATCGGCTTTTGGACAAGATCGTGCTCAACAAGAAGACGGAGCATCATTCCGATTCGATCGGCATGGAGCAAGCTCCAGCGGAGGGACATGGCTGAGATGGCAGTGCAGCGGGCATCGGGACGCGGCATCTGGGGATGGATGCTGTTCGACTGGGCGGCACAGCCGTTTTTCACGGTCGTTACCACCTTCATCTTCGGTCCTTATTTCGTCTCGCGTATGGCCAGCAATCCGGAGACCGGGCAAGCGGCCTGGGGCTACGGCATTGCCGCCGCCGGCCTCGTCATTGCCGTTTTGTCGCCGGTCCTCGGCTCGATCGCCGATCAGACCGGACCACGCAAACCGTGGATAGCCTTCTTCGCCGCGGTCAAGATCACCTGCCTCACCCTGCTGTGGTTTGCCGCGCCCGGCTCTGATCTTTTTCTGGTCGTGGCGTTGTTCTCGCTGGCGTCGGTCGCGGCGGAATTCTCGACCGTGTTCAATGATTCGATGATGCCCCGCCTGGTGCCGAAGAGCGACATCGGCAGGATCTCGAACATGGCCTGGGGACTCGGCTATCTCGGCGGCATGATCGCACTGATCTTCGTCGTTACCGTCATGGCCGGCTCGCCTGAAACCGGCAAGACCGTCGTTGGGCTCGACCCGATCTTCGGCCTCGACCCCAGGCTCGGCGAGGACGCGCGCGCTACCGGGCCGTTGTCGGCGGGCTGGTATTTCCTGTTCATCCTGCCGATGTTCTTCTTCACGCCTGATGCGATCAAAGGCATTCCAATCGGGCCGGCGGTGCGCGAAGGCCTGTCGGAACTGAAGTCGACGCTGGCCGAAGTGCGCAAGCGCAGCGGCATTTTTCGCTTTCTCGTCGCCCGTATGATCTATCAGGACGGCGTCAATGCACTGCTGGCGCTGGGCGGAACGTTTGCGGCGGCAATGTTCCATTGGTCGATTACCGAGATCGGCCTGTTCGGCATCATCCTCAACGTCGTTGCCATCGTCGGCTGCCTGGTTGCCGCACGCCTCGACACAGCGCTGGGTTCCAAGACCATAGTGATGATTTCGCTGGTCATGCTGAGCATTGCCACGATCGGCATCGTTTCGACCGGACCGGGCTATACGCTGTTCGGCGCCTGGGTGATGCCCGGACTGGATGGTGGCGGATTGTTCGGCACGGCGGCGGAAAAAGCCTACATTTTCTACGGCCTGCTGATCGGGCTTGCTTTCGGCCCGGTGCAGGCATCGTCGCGCTCCTACATGGCGCGCAGCGTCTCCGCTGCCGAATCGGGCCGCTATTTCGGCATCTATGCGCTGGCCGGCCGGGCAACCAGTTTTGCCGCACCCTTCATGGTGGCCACGATCACCCTGGCCAGCGGCTCGGCGCGGCTCGGCATGGCGGCGATCGTGCTGTTCCTTGGCGCCGGCATGGCGATCCTGATCGGCACGCCCTATCCGGCAGATCGGCCGGCGGAGTGAGCTGCTCTTGCCTTCTCCCACAGCGGGAGGGTAACGCGTTCAATGCCGGAAATGCCTCACTCCGGTGAAGACCATGGCAATGCCGTGAGCGTCGGCGGCGGCGATGACATCGTCGTCGCGCATCGAGCCGCCGGGCTGGATGACGGCGGTGGCGCCGGCTTCGATTGCCGACAAAAGCCCGTCCGCGAACGGGAAAAAGGCATCCGAGGCGACGACCGAGCCCCTGGTCAAAGGCTCCGTCAGGCCGGCAGCCTCGGCCGCGTCGAGCGCCTTGCGCGCCGCGATGCGCGAGGAATCGACCCGGCTCATCTGGCCGGCGCCGATGCCGACTGTAGCGCCATCCCTGGCATAGACGATGGCGTTCGACTTGACGTGCTTTGCCACGCGAAAAGCGAATTTCAGATCGGCCAATTCGGCCGGCGTCGGAGCGCGCCTGGTCACCACTTTCAGCTCGAGGTCATCCACCACCGCGTTGTCGCGGCCCTGGACCAGCAAACCGCCGGCAACCGATTTCAAGCCAAGGCCCGCCGCGCGCGGGTCGGGCAGGCCGCCGGTGACCAGCAGGCGTAGGTTCTTCTTGGCGGCAATGATGCGGACTGCTTCTTCGGACGCCTCCGGTGCGATGATCACTTCGGTAAAGGTCTTGACGATCTCTTCGGCGGTTCCGGCATCGAGGATGCGGTTCATGGCGACGATGCCGCCGAAGGCCGAGACCGGGTCGCAGGCCAGCGCCTTGGCATAGGCCGCCTGCAGCGAAGCGTCCTCAGCGACGCCGCACGGGTTGGCGTGCTTGATGATGGCAATTGCTGCGGAGCGCGACGGGTCGAACTCGCCGACCAGCTCGAAGGCAGCGTCGGTGTCGTTGATGTTGTTGTAGGAAAGCTGCTTGCCCTGAAGCTGGCGCGCCGTGGCGACGCCCGGCCGCCTGTCGCCGTTGACATAGAAGCCGGCGCCCTGATGCGGGTTTTCGCCATAGCGCATCACCGACTGCAGCTTGCCGCCGAAGGCGCGCCATGTCGGATGCTCGATCTCAAGCGCCTCGGCGAACCATCCCGAGATCGCCGCATCGTAGGTGGCGGTGCGGGCAAAGGCCTTGGCTGCCAGCTTCTTGCGGAAATCCAGCGACAACGACCCGAAATTCATCTCCAGCGCGTTGAGCACCGAGGCATAGTCATCGGGATCGGTGACGATGCCGACATAGGCGTGGTTCTTGGCCGAGGCACGGATCATCGCCGGGCCGCCGATGTCGATGTTCTCGACGATCGCCGCGTAGTCGGCGCCGGAGCGACGCACCTCTTCGAACGGATAGAGATTGGAGACGACGAGATCGATCGGCTCGATGCCGTGGTCGCGCATCGCTGCGGCGTGCTCGGGATCGTCGCGCACGCCAAGCAGTGCGCCATGCACCGACGGGTGCAGCGTCTTGACGCGGCCGTCCATGATCTCGGGAAAGCCGGTGAGCTCGGACACGTCGCGCACCGCCATGCCCGCCTCGGCAAGGGCCCTTGCGGTGCCGCCGGTCGAGACTAGCTCGACGCCGGCCGAAGCCAGCGGCCTGGCGAAATCGATCAGGCCGGTCTTATCAAAGACGGAAAGGAGCGCGCGACGGATGGGTACAAGGTCGGGCGCGGGAATGTTCTTGGCGGCGACGGCCATGGGCTGGCGGCCTTTCCAGTTCTGGTTGGAGAGCGTCCGCGGGCCGTAGCATATGAGGCCCGGAAATCAAGCCGCAAGACTTGATCAGTGTCTGCCGTTGCCACCGGCTTCAGCTTTTTCCGGACGGCCGGCGATGATGGTGCGCGTCAATTGCCAGTGGACCTCGGCAATTTCCGAGGCCTTGAACGCAAGCACGATCTGGCGGCTGCGGCGCGGGCCGCCAAGCCCTGCGAAATAGATCGATTCCTCGACCTCTGGCACCACTTCGGTAGAGGTAAACACCCAGGTGTCGGCATGGTCGGCGGCCAGCACCAGACGGTCATGCTCATCCTGGAGCAGGCTTATATCGGGATGGACATGGAAACGCACCGTGACGAAGTCACGTCCATTGTTGCGGATAGAAGCGCCGCCCGGGCGCAGGAAACGGTCCCTGCCGGCAAACACATTGCCTTCGGTCGATAATTTCAGCTCGCGCTCATGCAGGAAGCCGAAGCGCGCCACATAGCCGTCATGGCGGGCGATGAAGCCCTGGCTGCCCTTCTGGTCGGTGCGCTTGCAAGGTACATGCTGCGGTCCGCCGATCAAAGGCGTGCCGAGCAGGTCGTTGACGCGCAAGGAGTGATTGAAGCGCGCCGACGACGTGTCGTTGATGGTGGCGGTCGAGTGGGCGGCGGTGGCGCGGGCAAGCGGCCGGAACTCGGCGGCGCCATAAGTATCTATTCCGGCGTTGACGATATAGTGCTGGCGGCCCGACGACAATTCGAAGGCGAGGCATCCGGCGTGAGCGGCATTGGATACGTCGACGGGGGGCGGCGGGCCGGTATCGGCGATCACAGTGACACCGCCCATCGACAGGCGCTCATAACCCGAATGCGGCGCGTGCAGCAACGGTGCGCCGGCGGTGTCGTCGTGATGCAGGATGCTGGCGATACGGTCGTGAATGGTGGCGCCCATGCCGTTGAAGCGGGCAAGGCTGCCGTCCTGATGGCGAAAGAAGCGCAGTGCCGGCAGCATCCGGTCGATGGCGCCGATCAGGGCGGCCGGCGGCGTCTCGGCCTGATTGGCGTATGTCTGGCGCAACGGCAGAAGGTCGGCGAGGATTTCAAGCACGGTCATCGGATTACGCGAGATATGGCCGCCGTCAGGCAGGATCTGGCGGTCGAGCTCCTCGGCGAGATTGCGGGTAGCACCGCGTAGCGCCGAGGCCGGCGCCGGCAGCGACAAAGCGGCAAAGGCCAGCGCAATGCGGGCGCGCAGCCTGTCCTTGCCGTCCGGCATCTCGCGCACCATGGCGCGCAGATAGCGGATCTGGACGGCGAGCGATTTCAAGAACGCGCGGTAGAACGGAAATTCGGCGCCCTGCAACACGATCGAGGAATGCTGCAGCCAGGCAATGACACGCTTGGCCGTCGTGCCGGGCTCCCAGGCGACGCCGGAAATATGGCTGCCATGGATTGCAATCCAGTCGGAAACCAACGCCCGCGCGTTGGCGGCGGCGAGCTCGGTACCGGCGGCACGCATATGGCGCAGCCAGCGAAAGCCATGCAGCGTTTTTTGCCAGCCGGGATTGGGCACGTCGATCTGGAAGGGCGATTTGCCGCCGGTCTCGACCAGATGCCCCGAAAGCGGATAGCGGCCGTAATAGATCTCGAGCGCGATCTGAGGATCGGCGAGCCGCAGGTCCGGTGGGGCGATCAGGACGCGCTCCGGCGTGCGGCCTGAGTAGCGCCAGCGATAGAGTGGCCCGGCGCGCAAGCGCCGGCGCGTCTTGCGCCAGAACTCCCTCGCGACAAGCGTCCACAGACGCGTCGTGTTACCGGCAGCGATTGCCAAAACCCCTCCTGATCGTCCTCACCCAAGCACAAGTTTATATGATTCAAGAACTTGTGCGAAGGCGAATTCCGCGGCGGTGGGGCCGTTCAGCCTGTTTTCCATGCCTCCTCGCCCCATGAAGCCGGACGGCACTTCAAGATCGTCCCTTAGCCGGCTCTGCGCATGCGGGCGGCGAAGAAGCCGTCCAGCCCGGAGCGGCCCGGCGAGCCTAGCTCCAGATCGGCAGGCGTGGTGCGCAACGTGCCTTGCGGCGTCAGAAACGGGTCGATGCCGGCGATCTCACCCGGCCGAAGCGGGTCGTCGACAATCTCCGCATTGCCGGCGAGAAAGTCGCGATAGAGCTCTTCGCCTTCCAGCGGATCGAGCGAACAGTTGGAAAAGACGATGCGTCCACCAGGCTTGACCAGGGTGACGGCGCGGGCAAGCAGCCGGCGTTGCAGGTCGGCCAGTTTTTCGACGTCGGCCGCCGTCTTCGTCCAGGGAACGTCGGGATGCCGCCGCACCGTCCCGGTCGAAGAGCATGGTGGGTCGAGGAGGACGGCGTCGAAGAGGTCCTTCGGCTCGTATTTGAGCAGATCGGCCTGGACGATCTCGGCGGCCAGACCGAGCCGTTCGAGGTTCTGCGTCAGCCGTGCCAGCCGCGTTTTGGACATGTCGAGCGCGGTGACGTGGGCGCCGGCGAGGATCAGCTGGGCGGTCTTGCCGCCCGGCGCGGCACAGAGGTCGGCGATTCGCAAACCATTGATGTCGCCGAACAGCCGGGCCGGCAGGCTGGCCGCTGCATCCTGAACCCACCAGGCGCCTTCCCCAAAGCCGGGCAGTTCGGTCACGGAAGCGCTGAGCTTTTCCACCCGCACCGTGCCGGTCGGCAAGACAAAGCCGCCGAGCCGTTCGGCCCACAGCGCCGGGTCCGACTTGACCGAGAAATCGACCGGTGCCTCATGGCGATGGGCGAGCAGTATCTGCCTGGCCTTGTCGAGGCCGTAGACCGTTTTCAAACGGTCGGAAAACCATTTTGGCGCCTCGTCGGTAGCGGCACGTGCTGCGGCGAGCTCGTCCTGCTTGGCCCGCGCCAGCGTGCGCAGCACGCCGTTGACGAGGCCGGAAAAGCGCGCCGTGCGCGGATCGGACTTGGCGTGTGTCACGGCGAGGTCGACGGCGGCGCTGTCGGGAACATCGAGGAACAGGATCTGCGCTGCCGCCACATGCAAAATGTGCGAAAGCGCCGTGGCGTTGGGCGGCAGCGGCTTTTCCAGGCGACGGGCCAAAAGGCCTGATATGGTCATGCGGTAGCGCAGGGCGGTGACCAGAATGGCGCGCACCAAGGCGCGGTCGCGCAGGTCGAGCGCCTTGTACTGCGGATGGCCGTTCTCTTGGTCGGTCAGCCCGTCGAGCGGCGTCCTCGCGTCTATAACCGCGGCAAGCAGGCGCGCGGCTGCCTTGCGCGCGGCGAGGCCGGCTACGGCCTCGCCGCTCGAATTGTGTTCACGATCGCCTGAAATTCCGTGCCGGCGCTTCGCTGAACTCACGACCACGGACCTTTGGGGCCGGTCGGATTGCGTCCCCAGGGATTGGGTCTCGGCTTGGCCGGCTCAGCCGGCCTCTCGGGCCGCGCGGCCCTGTCCCACGGACCAGACGGCTGCTGCCCGGTCCCTTCCGGCGCCGGCCTTGGCGTCGCGGCCGCTTCGGGTGCGCCGGCCATTTCGCTCGCCATCCTCTGCAACGCGGCGATGCGGTTTTCTGTGCTCGGGTGAGTGGAAAACAAACTGTCCATGCGCTCGCCGGAAAGAGGATTGATGATGAAGAGATGGGCGGTTGCCGGATTGCGCTCGGCATCCGGGTTGCGGATGCGTTCGGCGCCCCGCGCGATCTTGTCAAGTGCCGAGGCGAGCCACAGCGGGTGTCCACAGATTTCGGCACCGCGCCGGTCGGCCTCATATTCGCGGGTGCGGCTCACCGCCATCTGCACGATCATGGCGGCCAGGGGCGCGACTATCATCGCCACCAGCACGCCGACGATGCCAAAGGAATTGTTATTGTCGCGGTTGCCGCCGAAAAAGAAGGCGAAATTGCCGAGCATCGAAATTGCGCCGGCAAAGGTGGCGACGATCGTCATGGTCAGCGTATCGCGGTGCTGCACATGGGCGAGCTCGTGTGCCATCACCGCCGCGACTTCTTCATGCGATAGCCGCTCGAGCAGGCCGGTGCTGGCGGCGACAGCGGCATTTTGCGGATTGCGGCCGGTGGCGAAGGCATTGGGCTGCGGATTGTCGATGAGATAGGTTCTCGGCATCGGCAGGCCGGCACGTTGCGCGAGACCCTTCACGATGGCGTAATATTCAGGCGCGTTGCGTTCGTCGACTTCGATCGCACGGTGCATCGACAGCACCATCTTGTCGGCGTTCCAATAGCTGAACAAATTGGTGCCGGCGGCGATCAGCAACGCGATCATCATGCCGCCGGATCCGCCGATGAGATAGCCGACACCCATGAACAGGGCCGTCATTGCGGCCAAAAGCATGGCGGTGCGAAGGGTGTTCATCGTCTGCTCCGTTCTGGCCCAACAAAGGGGTCGATCCTTGTGGGCCCATCGCTATATGATGGGAAACAGCGGTTCCCGTTTCAATCGGGGCCTGTTTCAATCTAGCGGAAGATCGCATGATCGACAAAACCAGCCAAACGCATGCTAACGGCTCGCCGCAAAAGCCGCTGACCCCGGCAGCCAGGCGCGCCTTGGTCGAGGCCGAGGCCCGGCGGGAGAAATATCGCGAGCAGGAAGCCACGCTGCCGAGGGAGATGGGCGGGCGCGGCGGCAAGGAGCCTGGCCGCTATGGCGACTGGGAGGTCAAGGGCCTGACCAGCGACTTTTAGCCCAGGCAGGGTGCTAGTCAAACAGGCAGCGCGGCCCGCTCCACTCCGATGGCAATCCAGCCGCTGGAATCGACGGCGATGCCGATCGCGTCATAGCCGGCGATGGTGGCATGCGGCGTCTCCAACGGATGCCGGTGCGTGGCGCTGATCACCACGACCGCAGCGCCCGCGGCTTCGGCCGCCGCTATGCCGGCCGGCGCGTCCTCGAAGACGAGGCAGTCGCCCACATCGACGCCGAGCCGTTCGGCCGCCAGCCGGAAGCAGTCGGGCGCCGGCTTGCCGCGCGATACATCCTCCGCCGCAACAATCACGGCGGGAGCCGGAATACCCGCGGCCTGCAGGCGCAGCAGGGCGAGCTCGCGCGGTGCCGAAGTGGCGATCGCCCAGCTTCCAGGCGGCAGCGACGCCAGGAAGGCCGCGGCGCCGGCAATCGGGCGAATGCCCTCGACATCGGCCGCCTCGGCCTGCAAAAGCGAATCGGCTTCGCGGGCAGGATCGACGCCTGGGAGCGCCAGCCGGCCGATGGTCTCGATCGCCCGCACGCCGTGGATGGTCGGCAGGAATGCGGCGACGTCAAGACCTTGCCGATGCGCCCACGCTGCCCAGACCCTTTCCGCTGCGGCGATCGAATTGAGAATCGTGCCGTCCATATCGAACAGGAAGGCCGCGAATTTTCTGCCTGCAAACATCGGTTTCCCGGGGTCATCTTGGAGGGATTATTTCGAAAGACGCGTGTCAATCGACCGTAACGTTGCCGCGTCCGTATGGGAAGCCGCGAGGCGTCGTTTTTGACGACCACAAGGAACCGCCACGCACTGTCCCGCGTTGATCGGCACTATCTTCCATGACGATCGCAGGGGAGGGCGATGCTGATTCGGCTCGGCTATGAAATTGCCATTGAATGCGTTGCAGCAACGCCGGTCGTTTCATTGCTCGATATCCACGGGGATCGCCAGGCCGACATCAAGCGGCAGACGCGCGTGCTGACCTCGCCGTCGGTCCCGACCAGGGTCTACCACGACCTTTTCGGCAATAGCTGCCGCCGCTTCACGGCGCCGGCCGGAAGCTTTCGCATCCTTTATGACGCGGTGGTCGAGGACAGCGGCGAGACGGACGAAGTCAACACGCTGGCGAGAGAAGTCCCGGTTGCCGAATTGCCGGACGAGGTGCTCGGCTATCTGCTCGGCAGCCGTTACTGCGAGACCGACCATCTCGGCGACCTGGCCTGGCAACTTTTCGGCCAGCTTCCACCGGGCTGGGCGCGGGTGCAGGCCATCGTCGACTATGTCCACAACCGCCTGTCCTTCGGCTACGGCTATGCGCGCTCGACCCGCACGGCGGCGCAGGCGCATGAGGAACGCGTCGGCGTCTGCCGCGACTTTGCCCATCTGGCGATCACGCTCTGCCGCTGCATGAACATCCCGGCCCGCTACGTGAACGGCTATCTCGGCGATATCGGCGTGCCCGCCGATCCGGCGCCGATGGATTTCTCGGCGTGGGTGGAAGTGTTCCTCGACGGCAGGTGGTACACTTTCGATCCTCGCCACAATGTGCCGAGGATCGGCCGCGTCGTCATCGCCCGCGGCCGCGACGCCACCGACGTGCCGCTGCTGCACAGTTTTGGCCCGCATCGGCTCACCCTGTTCAAGGTCTGGACGCACGAGCAGGAAGGTAATCTGTTCAAGCCGCCTTGTCGTGGCGTCGACAAGACGGTCAGCGCACGGATGCTGGCCTAGTCTTTCGGGACACATTCACAGTCCGTGTTTCCATTTCCCGCCACCGCGATCGTGCTGAACCGGTTCGATACATCTCGTCTGTACCGGATTGGGACGCAGTCCAGTCGTCCTGAATTGCGAGCCTGTTCGTGGTAAGCGCTTTGTCGACAAAGCCGTGCCGGCGCAGCTTTCGTTTACCCTCTGTTTACCCTGCCGCCGCTCGAAACCGTTTGGAAACAATGACCTGATCGCGGGCCGGTCGCTTTCCCGGGCCTGGCGGCGCGATCCGGCCGGATTCCTGCAATGCGCGTTCGGACAGCTGCAGGCTGTAGCGAATGGAGGCGGAAGGAATGCGGCGTTTCGGGGGTCTTGTTCAGACGATCGGCGGCTTTGCCGGGGATCGCAGCGGAAATTTCGCGGTCCTGTTTGGGATAATCGGCTCAGTGCTGGCACTGAGTGTCGGCTTTGCGGTCAACGTGTCCCAACTCTACAATGTAAAATCGAGCCTGCAAGGCGTGGTCGATGCAGCGGTCACCTCGACGGCCCGCGACCTGACAACCGGCGTCATCAGCGAGGCCGACGCCAGCAAATCGGTGCAGGCCTTTCTCGATGCCAACAGCACGGCGGGTATCCTCCAGGACAACCAGATCGTCCTCGACAATCTGGTTGTCGACAGGACAGCCAAGACTGTCCAGGCGGACGTCCATGTCAACGTCAACTACTATTTCCCGCTTTTCAGCACGGGTGGCATGCAACGCGTCCCCGCATCGACGACGGCGCTCTATTCGGACAAGCAGATCGAAGTCGCGATGATGCTGGACGTGACCGGGTCGATGGCCGGCCAGAAAATCATCGATCTGCGGGCGGCCGCGGCGAATGCTGTCGACAGCTTCCTGGGCGGCCAGGACCCCTCCAAGCCACGTGTGCGGGTTGCCATCGTGCCTTATGCCAATTCGGTGAATGCCGGTACACTTGCCGCCAGCAGCGTCTATGTGGAAACCACCGCCAGTCAACGCAAACAGGCGCCGGCCAATGACGCCGTGCAGTATGTCTCGGGCTTTATCCGTCCCGATAATTGCGCCACCGAGCGCAAGGGGACCTATCAGTATTCGGATGCGGGCCCCGACGTCAGCATGGTCAATCGCGACTACCTGCTGTCATCCTTCGCCTGGCAGACCGGCACCGCCGCCTGCCCGATCGCCGCGCTGATGCCGCTGACAGCGGATGCGACGGCGCTCAAGACGGTCATCAAGAATTTCGTCGCCTCCGGCGGCACCGCCGGCCATATCGGCGTGCAGTGGACCTGGTACATGCTTTCGGAAAACTGGGGCAGTGTGATGAAAGCCTCGGAACGGCCGGCCAAGATGGATCCAAAGAAGGTTGCCAAGATCGCGATCCTGATGACCGATGGCGAATTCAACCTGTCCTACTTCGATGCGAGCACGGTCAGCGACGTCTACAATGACGCCGGCAAGGAGCCGACCCGCACGGCCGCCAAGAAACTTTGCGCTGCCATGCGCGACAAGGGCATCGAGGTCTTCACCATTGGGTTTGACCTAAACGAAACGAATGCCAAGGCGACGCTCCAGGATTGCGCGAGCCCGGACACCGCCAAGATCAAGCACTTTTATCAGGCGGCCAATGGAACGGAACTCAACCAGGCTTTCCAGGATATAGCGCGCAACGTCGAGATGTTAACCGTAACCAAATAGGGGACAACAGCCCAAAAAGGAAAGGCCGCCGCTTCTCGCGAAGCCGGCGGCCTTCCGTGTTTCCGTCCATGGCGCGGCTCCTGGCGGCGACCCTGGTCGCCAGCCGCGCATCTCGCGCCTTAGCGGGAAGACTGCTTCCCGAAAGTGCGATCCGCTGAGGCCACGTTCTGGAAAACGAAATCACTCGACATCGGATCACCTCCTTTCGATTTGTTGAACACTCCCTCATGATGGGGTGTCATCCGGCAAATGGCAAGGCGCGGCACCCGAAAATCCTGAACAAGCCTGCTTGTGCACTCGGGCGGCTTGCGGCCGGCCGATCGGGCAGGCAAGATCGAGCCGCTATTGTTCCGGGCCACTATTTTGCCGGGTAAGGGAGGACGGGATGGAGGCAGCCGAGAGAGCGGCCCGGATTGTTCGGACGGTCATCGAGACGCTGAAGCCGGGTTTTGCGGTGAGGCTGTGGACAGGCGAGCGGATCGGCCCGGCTGCCGGCCCGGTGCTCACCATCAACGACCAGGACATCGTCTGGCAGATCGTACGTCGGCCCTCTTTATCGACGCTGATCGAGATGTGGATTGCCAAGGCGGTCGACGTCGAAGACGGATCGCTGTTCGATTTCTACGCCTTGCCCACGCACGGCAAGCTCAGGACGAAGCTCAAGACATTGCCGAAGCTGGCGATCCTGCGCGACCTGCCGGCGGTGCTGTTTTCGCGAAAACAGATGACGACGCGAACCGATCTTTCCGGCCGCAATCCTTTCGTCAGCGGTTCGAGCAAGGAGGCGATCGAGCATCATTACGACATTTCCAACGCATTCTACCGGCTCTTCCTCGACGAGCGCATGGTCTATAGCTGCGGCTACTTCAAGGATTTCGCCAACGATATCGATCAGGCCCAGAGAGACAAGCTCGACCATATCTGCCGCAAGCTTCGGCTGAAGCCCGGCGATAGATTGCTCGACATCGGCTGCGGCTGGGGAGCGATGCTCATCCATGCGGTGAAGAATTATGGCGTCGTCGGCCACGGCGTTTCGCTATCGGAAGCACAGACCGAGCTCGCCCGTGAACGCATCCGCGCCGAGGGGCTGGAGGACCGCATCACCATCGAGATAAAGTCCTATGCCGAGCTGTCCGGCTCCTTCGACAAGATCTCGTCGATCGGCATGTTCGAGCATCTGGGGCTTGCCAACCATGCGGCCTATTTCTCGAGGATCCATCGCCTGCTCAAGCCGGGCGGCATCTATCTGCACCACGCCATCACCCGGCGCGACAAGGGCAGCTTGAAGAAGACGCTGCGCAAGGGGCCGGAATTCAAGGCGCTGATCAAATACATTTTTCCGGGCGGCGAACTCGACACGATCGGCATGACGCTCGGCAATCTCGAGGCCCACGGCTTCCTCGTCTACGACGTCGAAAATTTGCGCGAGCACTATGCGCGCACCTGCAGGCTATGGGCCGAGCGCCTCCACGCACGCTTCGACGAAGCTATCGCCGAGGTCGGCGAAGCCAAGGCGCGGCTCTGGCTGCTTTATCTCACCGGCTGCTCGATTACCTTCGAACGCGCCTCGGCGCAGGTTTTCCAGACCGTCGCCACAAGGCGCGCGCGTGGGCCGAGCGGCCTGCCGCCGACGCGGGCGGATTTGTACCGATAGCTACAGGAGGCGCATCGTGGCGCCGATCTCGACGCGGGCCGGTCGATCGACGGTGCAGTAGACGCCGAGGTTATGGGCGTTGTGGCGGACCAGGCTGCGCAGGATTGCCGGGTCGTGGTCGAACCCGTCCTGGCCAATGATGGTGAAGCCGCAGCGGCGGCACGGCTCGGAGATGGTCAGGAGCAGGTCGCCGATCGCCAGCTTGCGCCCGATCCATTCCGTCTCGGGGAACGACCCCTCGACCTCCGGCACATCGACGACGATGTTGGGGCGGAAGCGGCGCGCGTCGGCGGTGCCCTTTGGATGCAGCACTTTCAAACGCGCCAGTGAGGCGGTGGTCAGCAGATGAATAGGGGCTTTGACGTAGCGTTCCGTCAGCAGAGGGCCGGCGTAATCCGGAGCCGCATTTTCCCGACGGAACGGCCGGATGGAAGCCGCAAAGCCGAGATAGGCGCAAATGGCGCGATCACTTTGCGCGCCAGGTGCCGAAAGCCAGCGTCCGTCGGGGATGGCGACCTCCAGCCTGCCGGCCTGCGACAGCCGGGTGCGGATGCGGGGCACCTTGTGCCATTTCGCTTCGCGGTCGGGCCGTGCGATTTCATCGGTCGAGGTATCGACAAGACCAAACAGGCGGTCGCCTTCGACGGTATGCCGGTCGACGGAGATCGCCTGCTGAAACTCGCCGGCGAGCGAGCTCGCGGGATAGCGCCAAAGCTCGGTGACGGCGCCCAATGCGGGTTGCATCAGCCCTTCTTGTTTTGCCGGTTGGCGATAAGGTCGTCGACGACCGCCGGATCGGCCAGCGTCGAGGTATCGCCGAGCGCGGCAAAATCATCCTCGGCGATCTTGCGCAGGATGCGTCGCATGATCTTGCCGGAACGGGTCTTCGGCAGGCCGGGCGCGAACTGGATCTTGTCGGGCGAAGCGATGGCGCCGATCTCCTTGCGGACATGGGCGACGAGTTCCTGGCGCAATTCCTCGCTTGGCGTTTCGCCGGCCATCAGCGTGACATAGCAGTAGATGCCCTGGCCCTTGATATCGTGCGGGTAGCCGACGACGGCGGCCTCCGAGACCTTCTCATGCGAAACCAGCGCCGATTCGACCTCGGCGGTGCCCATGCGGTGGCCGGAGACGTTGATGACGTCGTCGACGCGGCCGGTGATCCAGTAGTAGCCGTCAGCATCGCGGCGGCAGCCGTCGCCGGTGAAGTATCTGCCCTTGTAGGTCGAGAAATAGGTCTGCACGAAGCGGTCGTGATCGCCATAGACGGTGCGCGTCTGGCCCGGCCATGAGTCGGCAATACAAAGATTGCCGCTGGCTTCGCCTTCGAGCACCTTGCCGTCGGTATCGACCAGCTGCGGCTTGACGCCAAAGAAGGGCCGCGTCGCTGAACCCGCCTTGAGGTGGGTGGCGCCCGGAACCGGCGTGATCATGATGCCGCCGGTCTCGGTCTGCCACCAGGTATCGACGATCGGCACCTTGCCGTTGCCTACGACGTTGAAATACCACTCCCAGGCTTCCGGATTGATCGGCTCACCGACGGTGCCGAGCACGCGCAGCGACTTGCGCGACGTTTTGGTGACATGGGCATCGCCGGCGCCCATCAGCGCGCGCAACGCCGTCGGCGCCGTGTAGAAGATGTTGACCTTGTGCTTGTCGATCACGTCCCAGAAACGCGACTGCGACGGGTAGTTCGGCACGCCTTCGAACATCAGCGTGGTGGCGCCGTTGGCGAGCGGCCCGTAGACGATGTAGCTGTGGCCGGTGACCCAGCCGACATCGGCGGTGCACCAGTAGATATCGCCGTCATGATAGTCGAAGACATATTGGTGGGTCATCGAGACATAGACGAGATAGCCGGCGGTGGTGTGCAGCACACCTTTCGGCTTGCCGGTCGAGCCGGATGTGTAGAGGATGAACAACGGGTCCTCGGCGTTCATCTTCTCGGGCTTGCATTCGGCCTTAACCGTCGCGACCTCGTCATGGTACCAGACGTCGCGCCCGGCGGCCCAGCCGGTCTTGCCGCCAGTGCGGCGCACTACCAAGACCTTTTCGACTTTCGTTGCGGCCTTGGCGGCGATCTCGATCGCCTTGTCCGTGTTCTCCTTTAGCGGGATCGGCTTGCCGCCGCGCAGGCCTTCGTCGGCGGTGATGACGAAGGTCGACTTGCAGTCATCGATGCGTCCGGCCAGCGCATCCGGCGAAAAGCCGCCGAAGACGACCGAATGAATGGCGCCGATGCGCGTGCAGGCGAGCATCGCATAAGCGGCCTCCGGGATCATCGGCATGTAGATGGTTACGCGGTCGCCCTTCTTGACGCCGTGCTTTTTCATCACATTGGCGAGGCGGCAGACATGCGCGTAAAGCTCGTTATAGGTGATCTTCCTGTCGTCGTAGGGATTGTCGCCTTCCCAGATGATGGCGGTCTGTTCGCCGCGCTTCTTCAGATGCCGGTCGATGCAGTTCCAGGAAACGTTGGTCTGGCCATCCTCGAACCATTTGATTGAGACCTGGCCGTCGAAGGACGTGTTCTTGACCTTGCTGTACGGCTTGAACCAGTCGATGCGCTTGCCGTGCTTGCCCCAGAACTTGTCCGGGTTCTTGACGCTGTCGGCGTACCATTTCAGGTAGGTGTCATTGTCAATCAGCGCGTTCTTCTTCCACGCCGGCTGGACGCGATGGACATGAACATCGGACATTTCTTCGCCTTCCTCCCCAAAACCAAACCGCCGGCTTGACCGCCGGCAGGATCGCAGCGATGCGGCCGCGAATTCGCGCGCATTATTAACAGTTCGGCCGCGACGGCAACATTAGACGTTGGATTCGCGCGGCGGGATGCCGCAGGCGCCTTACCAGGCGGTGTCAGCACTCTCGTGAGTCGGCTGCTAAGCGCATGTTTTTGCGGAAGTAATCTGGTTCGATCATAGAAATATCAATAGACGATTAAGCAAATGGGGTGCACAATTTCAGCCTGGGAGGAAGGAGAATCAACCAGGGGACCGCAATGCGCGACCATTCCGAAATGGACCTGATGCTCAAGGGCTATGGCTTGACCACGGCCAAGATTCTTTATCACTTTCCAGATCATCCGCATCTGCTGCAGAGCTTCATCTGGCAGGATTACGACATCGCCCCGAAATTTCCCGTGCTGATCCGTTTCATCGAGTTCTGGAAGGCCAAGCTCGAAGGCCCGCTGCATTCGGTCAGCTACACGCACCAGAAGCTGATCGCGCCGAACGAATGGCGCAAGGTCGACGGCGAGTTCGTTCTGCATTAGCCGGGCGGGCGGCAGCCTGGGAGCCGCCGCCCAGCTTTTGGAGCGTCAGACTGCGGGCGGGTTCAGCCGGGCAAAACCCTCCTGCCGGCGATAGGGAAAATACGGATAGGGTGCGGTGACCTCACTTGCCGTGTCGAGCTTCTTCATCTGCTCGGCTGTCAACGACCAGCCGACGGCGCCGAGATTCTGGCGCAACTGCTCCTCGTTGCGCGCGCCGACGATGACGGAGGCGACGGTCGGCCGCTGCAGCAGCCAATTGATGGCGATCTGCGGTATGGTCTTGCCGGTTTCCTCGGCGACAACATCAAGCGCGTCGACGACCCGATAGAGATGCTCATCCTCGACGGGCGGTCCGAAGCTTGCCGTGTCGTGCAGCCGGCTTTTCTCAGGCAGCTTCTGGCCACGGCGGATCTTGCCGGTCAGGCGGCCCCAGCCGAGCGGGCTCCACACCAGCGCACCGACACCCTGGTCGAGGCCGAGCGGCATCAACTCCCATTCATAGTCGCGTCCGACCAGCGAGTAATAGACCTGATGGGCGACGTATCGGGGATAGCCGTATCTGCCCGCCAGGCCGAGCGATTTCATCACTTGCCAGCCGGAAAAATTGGAGACGCCGACATAACGCAGTTTGCCGGCGCGCACGAGACTGTCCAGTGTCGACAGCACCTCCTCGATCGGTGTTGCTGCGTCGAAGGCGTGCAGTTGCAGCAGGTCGATGTAGTCGGTGCCAAGGCGCCCCAGCGCGTCTTCGACGGCCTTGATCAGGCGTGAACGTGACGATCCGGCATCGTTGGGACCGTCGCCCATCGGCAGCGAGGTCTTGGTCGAGATCAGCACGGCGTCGCGGCGGCCCTTGATGGCAGCGCCGAGCACTTGTTCGGAAGCGCCATTCGAATAGACGTCGGCGGTGTCGAACAGGTTGACGCCGGCCTCAAGGCAGATGTCGACCAGCCGCCGTGCTTCCGTCGCATCGCTGTTGCCCCAGGCGCCGAACAGCGGGCCTGAACCGCCGAAGGTTCCAGCGCCGAACGAGAGCGCCGGGACCTTCAGGCCTGATGCGCCAAGATTTCGATAATCCATGGGTTTGCTCCTTGTGGAAGGATGGCTGTTTCAAAGATTGGTTGAGGTTTGCCGTTCTATGACCGCGCGATTTCCGGTGTGGCGAGGACAGGATCTCGGTCGAGGCGCAGCGCAAACGCCGCCACGGCAAGCGCTGAAAGCGGCAACAGGGCCGCGACCCAGGTGACGGCATCGAGGCCGGGACCATGGGCGATGACCACGCCGCCGAGCCAGGCGCCGGCAGCATTGCCGAGGTTGAAGGCGGCGATGTTGAAGGATGAGGCGAGGCTCTGGCCGGCGCCTTGTGCCTTCTGCAACACCCATAACTGTAGCGGCGCGACGGTGGCGAAGGCGGCGGCGCCGAGCAGGCCGACATAGATAACGGCCATGACCTGGCTGTGCAGGGCGAAGGTCATGGTGCCGAGCACCATCGCCAGGACGACGAGACTGCCGAGAACGGACGGTACCAACCAGCGGTCGGCGAACTTGCCGCCGGCGAGGTTGCCGGCAATGAGGCCGCCGCCGAAGACCAGCAGGATCGGCGACACCGCTGCTTCATCAAAACCGGTGATCTCGGTCAGCAACGGGGCGATGTAGGTGAAGACGGCGAAGACGCCGGCATAGCCAAGCACGGTGGTAGCAAAGCCAAGCAGGACCGGCGTGCGGCCGAGCACGGCGAGATCGGCGCGCAAATTGCTCTTCTCAGGCTCTGTTCGGCTGCCCGGCACCAGCAGCAGAATGATGGTAAAGGCGGCGATGCCGACCAGGGTCACCGCCCAGAAGGTCGCGCGCCAGCCGAAGGCTTGGCCGAGCCATGTGCCGAAGGGCACGCCGAGGATGTTGGCGATGGTCAGGCCGGTGAACATCAGGGCGATCGCCGAGGCTTTCTTGTTGGGCGCCACCAGTCCGGTCGCCACGACCGAGCCGACGCCGAAGAAGGTGCCGTGGGCGAAGGCGGTCAGTACGCGCGCACCCATCAGCGTCCAGTAGTCTGGGGCAAGCGCACAAGCGAGGTTGCCCAGCGTGAAGATCGCCATCAGCGCCAGAAGCACGGTTTTGCGCGGCCAACGGCCGGTTGCGATCGTCAGCAGCGGCGCGCCGATGACAACGCCCAGCGCATAGCCGGAAATCAGCTGGCCGGCAGCCGAGATCGAGACGTCGAGATCGGTGCTGACGTCGAGCAGCAGGCCCATGATGACGAATTCGGTGACGCCGATGCCGAACGCACCGGCGGCAAGAGCGTAAAGAGCAAGGGGCATGGCGGTTCCCACTTCGATGACGACCAGTTTTGACGACGGGCGCCGTGTCCTCCAACGCCCCGATCCGGAAGATCGTGCCGCGATGTGCTGTGAACCAGCCTTGCATCGGGCACATCGTCTGTGAAATAGATTCACCAATGGCCAGGCCCGACATCAATCGCTCCGGCGAGATCGAAGTGTTCGTCCGCGTCGTCGAGGCGGGCAGCTTTTCAGCCGCTGCCCGCGCGTTGCGGATGACGCCGTCGGCGGTGAGCAAGCTGATCGCGCGGCTGGAGGCGCGGCTTGGTGCGCGGCTGGTCAGCCGTTCGACGCGCAAGCTGCAACTGACGCCGGAGGGGGCGGCGTTCTTCGACAGCGGCGTGCGCGTCCTGGCCGACATGGCGGCGGCCGAGCGCGAGGCAGCGGCGGGTGCCGCGCCGCGTGGCCGGCTGCGGATCAACAGCTACGTGCCTTTCGGGCAGCATCGGCTGATCCCGCTTTTGCCGCGTTTCCTAGAACGCTACCCCGAAATCTCGGTCGATCTGGTGTTGACCGACGATGTCATCGACCTGATGGAGGAGCGCGCTGACGTCGCCATCCGCGCCGGACCGCTCGGCGAATCACGGCTGGTGGCGCGCAAGCTCGGGCAGAGCCGGGTGGTCGTCGTTGCGGCGCCATCGTATCTCGAAGCGCGTGGCACGCCCAAGACGCCCGCCGATCTCGATCGTCACAACCGGATGGGCTTCCGTTTCGTACGTCACCTCGAGGGCTGGCCTTTTATCGACGCGGCCGGCAAGCCGATCACCCTGTCGATCATCGGAAATACGCTGGTCAGCGACGGCGAGGCGATGCGGCTGATGGCGCTCTCGGGGGCGGGCCTCGCCCGGCTGGCACGCTGGCATGTGGAGGCCGACATTGCCGCCGGCCGGCTTCTGCCGCTGCTGGAAGAGTTCAACCCCGGCGACGAGGAACTCACCCACGCCGTCTATGTCGGCCAAGGCAAGCATCTGCCGGCGCGGGTGCGGGCGTTTTTGGACTTTTTGGTCGAGACGGTCCGGCTGACCTGAGCCCAAAAAAGATCGGGAGCCTGCCGGCTCCCGAAGCATCGAATCGAAGGTGAGATTGAGTTACGTTTTCGGCACAACGGGCGCCGGACGCCGGCCGGCAGCCTGACGTTCCAGCATCCAGCCGGGGTATTCGGCGGGCAGGGCACTGACTTCGTCGAGGCGAACGAGATCATCGGCATCGAGCTTCAACTCGGTGGCTGCAAGGTTCTGTTCCAGCTGCTCCATGCGGCTGGCGCCGATGATGACGCTCATCACGAATGGCTTGGCCAGGACATAGCCGAGCGCCACCGTGGCGACGCTGACGCCGTGCTTGACGGCGATCTCGCGCATGACGGCGACTGCTGCCCAGGCACGGTCCTCATTGACCGGCGGGAAATTGAAGCTGGCGCGGCGGCCCTCGCCATTGCCGGGGGCGCCCGGTCCGTATTTGCCGGAGAGCAGGCCGCCAGCCATCGGCGACCAGACCATCAGCCCGAGCTTCTCCTCGTTGAGCAGCGGCACGATTTCGCGCTCGAGATCGCGGCCGGCGATCGAGTAGTACGACTGCACGGTCTCGAAGCGGGCAAATCCCTTGCGCTCGGCAATACCCAGCGCCTTGGCAACGCGCCAGGCCTGCCAGTTCGAGACGCCGACATAGCGGACCGTGCCGGCGGCAACGAGGTCGTCGAGCGCCCGCAGTGTCTCGTCGATCGGCGTCACCGTGTCGGTGCCGTGCAGCTGGTAGAGATCGATGTGATCGAGCTGCAGCCGCTCGAGGCTGCCTTCGACCGAATCCATGATGTGGCCGCGCGAGGAACCACGCTGGTTCGGGCCCCCGCCCATGGCGCCATGGACCTTGGTGGCGATGATCACGTCCTGTCGGTTGACGCCAAGATTCCTGAGCGACTGGCCGAGAAGCCGTTCCGAGGCGCCGAAGGAATAGACATCCGCCGTGTCGAAGAAATTGACGCCGGCGGCGAGCGAGCGGGCAACGATCTCGTCGACGCCCTTCTGGTCGAGGCTGGCGATCAGGCCCCATTGGGCATTCTCGCCGGCCGCGCCGAACGTCATCGTGCCGAGGCAAAGTTCGGAGACGAACATCCCCGTATTTCCAAGTTGATTGTAACGCATGGGTGGCTCCAGACGGGTTGAGAATAACTCGACCCATATAGGAACGAAACGTTCCGTTTCTATACGCTGGCGCAGTCAATGTCAGCCTGTGGCCTAAGGTCGGCTGCGCCTCATCTGGCGCCGAAAATTGCCGATCCAACCCTGACACTGGTCGCGCCGAAGGCGATCGCGGTTTCGTAGTCGCCGGACATGCCCATGGAGAGCTTGTCGACGCCGGCCTCAAGCCCAAGCTTTTCCAGCAGCGCGAAATGCGGACCGGGGTTCTCGTCGGCCGGCGGAATGCACATCAGCCCTTCGATGGCGAGGGCGTGAACCGAGCGGCAGCGGGCCACGAAGGCGACAGCCTCGCGCGGCTCGATGCCGGCCTTTTGCGGCTCGGAGCCGGTGTTGACCTGGACATAGAGCCTTGGTGACCGGCCTTGCCTGGCGATCTCCTTGGCCAGCTCTGCGGCGATCTTTTCACGGTCGACGGTTTCGATGACATCGAACAATGCCACCGCTTCCTTGGCCTTGTTCGATTGCAGCGGACCGATCAGATGCAGCTCGATGTCGGAAAATGCCTCCTTCAGCACCGGCCATTTCGCTTGTGCTTCCTGGACGCGGTTTTCGCCGAAGACGCGCTGGCCGGCCTCGATAATCGGGCGGATATCGGCGGCGTCGAAGGTTTTCGAGACTGCGACCAGCGTCACCGCTCCGGCCTCACGGCCTGCCTCGCGCTCGGCGGCAGCGATCCTTGCCTTGACCGTGAAAAGCTGTTCGACGGCGCTCGCCATGCCTATATCCTGCCTGTGTTTGGCTTTTCGCCGGATCGCCGCAGTTGACGGGTCCGGCAATCCATGGTGAACACCGCGACGACATTTCCTGAGCCGCCCGGGCATTGTCCGGCGGCTCGCGCATGCTTTTAAGTGAAAAACACCCGATGGCAACCGAACGATACAATCCGCGCGCGTCAGAGCCCAAATGGCAGAACGCCTGGGACGCCAAGAAGCTGTTCGAAGCCGACAATGACGACCCGCGCCCGAAATACTACGTGCTGGAGATGTTCCCGTATCCGTCGGGGCGCATCCATATCGGCCATACCCGCAACTATACGATGGGCGACGTGGTGGCGCGCTACAAGCGGGCCAAGGGTTTCAACGTGCTGCACCCGATGGGCTGGGACGCCTTTGGCATGCCAGCCGAAAACGCGGCGATGCAGAACAAGGTCCATCCCAAGGACTGGACCTATCAGAACATCGCCGCCATGCGCGAGCAGCTCAAGGTCATGGGCCTGTCGCTCGATTGGGCCCGCGAGTTCGCCACCTGCGACGTCGACTACTATCACCGCCAGCAGATGCTGTTCCTCGATTTCGTCGAGAAGGGGCTGGTGACGCGCAAATCCTCCAAGGTCAACTGGGATCCGGAGGACATGACGGTGCTTGCCAACGAGCAGGTCATCGACGGACGCGGCTGGCGCTCAGGCGCGCTGGTGGAACAGCGCGAGCTGACGCAGTGGTTCTTCAAGATCACCGATTACGCGCAGGATCTGCTGGATTCGCTCGACCAACTCGACGACTGGCCGGAAAAAGTGAAGCTGATGCAGGCGAACTGGATCGGCCGTTCGGAAGGGCTGCTGATCCGCTGGCCGCTGGCCAAGCCAGTCGCCGGCGAGCATGAGCTCGAAGTCTATACGACCAGGCCCGACACCATCTTCGGCGCGTCCTTCATGGCGATTGCGGCCGACCATCCGCTGGCCAAAAAGGCCGCCGAGGACAATCCGGCGCTGGCAAAGTTCATCGACGAAGTCCGCCATATGGGCACTTCGGCGGCGGCATTGGAGACGGCCGAGAAGAAGGGTTTCGATACCGGCATTCGCGTTGTCCATCCGTTCGACGAGAGGTGGACGCTGCCCGTCTACGTCGCCAATTTCGTGCTGATGGACTATGGCACCGGCGCCATCTTCGGCTGCCCGGCACATGACCAGCGCGACCTCGACTTCGCCAACAGATACGGCCTTCCGGTCATTCCGGTGGTGATGCCGGAAGGCGAGAATCAAGGAAGCTTCCAGGTCATCGACGAGGCTTATGTCGATGATGGCGCGATGATCAATTCGCGCTTCCTCGACGGCATGAAGCCGGATCAGGCATTCGACGAGGTGGCGAAGCTGCTGGAACAAAGGACCATCGGCAACCGGCCGATGGCCGAGCGCAAGGTGAATTTCCGCCTGCGCGACTGGGGCATTTCGCGCCAGCGCTATTGGGGCTGCCCGATCCCGATGATCCATTGCGAGGATTGCGGCGTGGTGCCGGTGCCGAAGGCCGACCTGCCGGTCAAGCTGCCGGACGACATCGAGTTCGACCGGCCGGGCAATCCGCTCGATCGCCATCCGACATGGCGGCACGTCAAATGCCCGCGTTGCGGCAAGGATGCGCGGCGCGAAACCGACACGATGGACACATTTGTCGATTCTTCTTGGTATTTCGCTCGCTTCACCGCGCCGTGGGCAAACGATCCGACCGATCCCAAGGCCGCGACTGAATGGCTGCCGGTCGACCAGTATATTGGCGGCATTGAGCATGCGATCCTGCATTTGCTCTATTCGCGCTTTTTCACCCGCGCCATGCGCGAGACCGGCCATGTCGATCTCGCCGAGCCGTTCAGGGGCCTGTTCACGCAAGGCATGGTGGTGCACGAGACCTATCGGGTTGGCGGCGCCTCGAACGGCCGCTGGCTTGCGCCTAGCGAGGTCAGGCTGGAAGACGCCGACGGCAAGCGCCGCGCCTTCGAAATCGCCACCGGCGAAGAGGCGGTGATCGGTCCGCTCGAAAAAATGTCGAAGTCGAAGAAGAATACGGTGAGTCCGGAAGAGATCACCGACGGCTACGGCGCCGATACGGCGCGCTGGTTCATGCTGTCGGACTCGCCGCCCGAGCGCGATGTCGAATGGACCGACGAGGGTGCGGCCGGCGCGCATCGCTTCATCCAGCGCATCTGGCGCCTGGTGTCGACGGCTGCCGAATCGCTCGCCGGAGTCCGGCCAGAGGCGGCGAAGGACGGCGAGGCCGGGACAGTGTCCAAGGCCGCGCACAAGATCTTGAAGTCGGTCGGCGAGGATATCGAAAAGCTCGCCTTCAACCGCGCCATCGCCCGCATCTACGAGCTCGCCAATGCCTTGACCGTACCGCTCAACGAGGCGGCAGAGGGCAGGGCCGGTCCGGCGCTGCAAGCGGCCTGCCGTGAGGCCGTCGAGATCCTGGTGCACCTGATCGCGCCGGTCATGCCGCATCTGGCCGAGGAGTGCTGGCAGACGCTCGGCGGCACCGACCTTGTCGCCGAACGGCCCTGGCCGGATTACGATCGCTCGCTTGTCGTCGACGCCGAGATCGTGCTGCCGGTCCAGGTCAACGGCAAGAAACGCGGCGATTTGACAATTGCCCGTGACGCGGATCAAGGTGCGGTCGAAAAGGCGGTTCTGGCTCTCGACTTCGTGCAGAAAGCGCTCGAAGGTAAGGCGCCGCGCAAGGTGATCATAGTGCCGCAGAGGATCGTCAATGTCGTTGCCTGATCCGCGAAAGACAGAGTTGACGCTGCGCCGCGTTGTGCTTTGCGGGCTGCTCGCCTCGGTGGCGCTGGTTTCCGCCTGCACGGTGCGGCCGCTCTATTCGAGCGCGCCGCTGATCGCCGGCTCGCAGGTCGGCGCTGCTGCCGAACTGGCATCGATCTCGGTCAAGCCGGTCAAGACCCGCTACGCCCAGCAGGTCCGCAACAATTTGATCTTCGCGCTCGGCCAGGGCGCCGGCGAGCCGGCTTCGCCGGTCTATTCGCTTGATCTCGGCGTCTCCGAACTCGTCGAATCGGCGGCAATCGAGCAGGTCACGACCGACGAAGACGAGCCGACCGCCGGCACTGTGACGCTGACTGCCAACTATGTGCTCAGCGATGCCAAGACGGGCACGGTCATAGCGAGGGGCAAGCGCTCGATTCCGTCGTCATACGACAGGCCGCGCCAGGAATTCGCGTCATACCGGGCCCAGATCGACGCCGAGAACCGTGCGGCGCGCGAGCTGGCAGATGTGCTGCGGCTGTCGATTGCCCAGGATCTGATCAAGCACGGCAAGCCGGCGGCAAGCTAGGTCTTTCCAGAGTGCGCAATCTGCAAAAAAGGCCGATTGCTCGGCTTTTTTTGTTCGTAGGATAGTCGCTTCAGCCGATCTTCTGCCCGGTCTTTGCCCAGTCGGCGAGGAACAGTTCCAGGCCCTTGTCGGTCAGCGGGTGCTTGACCAGCGCCTTGAGCGTCGCCGGCGGCGCGGTGATGACATCGGCACCGATCAGCGCCGCCTGCTTGACATGGTTCACGGTACGCACCGAAGCGGTCAGGATTTCAGTCTGGAAGTCATAATTGTCGTAGATGGTGCGGATATCGGCAATCAGCTCCATGCCGTCCCAGCCGCTATCGTCGATGCGGCCGACGAAGGGCGAGATGAAGGAGGCGCCGGCCTTGGCGGCGAGCAGCGCCTGGGTGGCCGAGAAGCACAGCGTGACGTTGACCATGCGGCCGTCCGACCGGATGTCCTTGCAGGCTCTCAGGCCGTCGAGCGTCAGCGGCACCTTGATGCAGACATTGTCGGCGATCCTGGCCAGGATCTTGGCCTCCGCCATCATGTCCTTGTATTCGGTGGCGACGACTTCGGCCGAGACTGGGCCCTTGACGATCTCGCAGATCTCTCTTGTGACGTCGGCGATCTTGCCGCCGGATTTCAGGATCAGCGACGGATTGGTGGTTACGCCGTCGAGCAGCCCCAAATCGTTCAGCTCGCGGATTTCCTTGACATCGGCGGTGTCGACAAAAAATTTCATGGCGGTCTCCTGAAGATTTTTCATGTGCACGTCATGCACATTTGGGGTCGGACTTTGATCTAGACCAAAGTCGGGGCAAGGTCACGCCTCATGATCGAAGATTCGCCCTTTGTCGCGGCCGCACCGGTGCTGGTGCCGATGCCCGCCGAGCGCCCCTACACCTATGCCGTGCCGGCTGGCATGCGCGTGGTGCCGGGCTCGATCGTGCGCGTTCCGCTTGGGCCCCGCCAGGTCGCCGGCATCGTCTGGGACGGCGCCGTCGAAAAGGTCGACGCGAAGAAATTGCGGCCGATCGAGCAGGTTTTCGACTGCCCGCCGATCGACCGCGCGATGCGGCGTTTTGTCGATTGGGTGGCGCAGTACACGCTGTCGCCGCCCGGCATGGTGGCGCGCATGCTGCTCAGGGCGCCGGAGGCGTTCGACCCGGAGCCGTGGATCGAAGGGCTGCAGCGCACGTTCGCCAAGCCCGACCGGATGACGGAGGCGAGGACGCGCGTGCTGGAGACGGCCGAAGGCGGACTTGCCTGGACGCGATCCGGCCTGGCGCATGCGGCAGGCGTGTCGTCGACGGTGGTGGACGGGCTGCGGGTGCAGGGCGTATTCCAGACGGTGATGATCCCGCCGCGGCCGGTGGTCGCAGCACCCGATCCCGGCTACGCCGTGCCTTCACTGATGCCCGACCAGAGCGATGCCGCCGAGACGCTGCGCGCCAATGTCGCGACCGGTACATTCGGCGTCACCCTGCTCGACGGTGTAACCGGATCCGGCAAGACGGAGGTCTATTTCGAGGCGGTCGCGGCCGCGCTCGATCGCGGCAAGCAGGTGCTGATCCTGCTGCCGGAAATCGCGCTGACCCACGCCTTCCTCGAACGCTTCCAGGAGCGGTTCGGCGCCAAGCCGGCGGAGTGGCACTCGGACCTGCCGCCAAGGATGCGCGAAAAGGTCTGGCGGCAGGTAGCGGAAGGCGGCGTGCGGGTCGTCGCAGGCGCGCGCTCGGCGCTGTTCCTGCCATTCAGGGAGCTTGGACTGATCGTCGTCGACGAAGAGCACGATCCCGCCTACAAGCAGGAGGATCGCGTCTTTTACAACGCGCGCGACATGGCCGTGGTGCGCAGCCATATCGGCGGCTTTCCGGTCGTGCTCGCCTCGGCGACACCGTCGGTCGAAAGCCGGGTCAATGCCAGCCAGGGCCGCTACAGCAGGGCGGTGCTTTCGGCGCGCTTTGCCGAGGCGGCACTTCCCGATCTCAAGACGATCGACATGCGCCGCGCGCCGCCGGCACGCGGCGGCTTCCTGTCGCCTGTACTGCTCGGCCATATACGGCAGACGCTGGAAAGAAAGGAACAGTCGCTGCTGTTCCTCAACCGGCGCGGCTATGCGCCGCTGACGCTCTGCCGGGTCTGCGGCCACCGCTTCGGCTGTCCGGTCTGCTCGGCCTGGCTGGTCGAGCACCGCTTTCGCGGCCAGCTCGTCTGCCACCACTGCGGGCACAATGAACGCCGGCCCGAAGCCTGTCCGGAATGCGGCACGCTCGATCATCTGGTCGCCTGCGGGCCAGGCGTCGAGCGCATCGCCGAGGAGGTCGTCGCGCATTTCCCCGATGCCCGCACCATCGTCTTGTCGTCCGACCTGATGGGCGGCGTGCGGCGGCTGCGGCTCGAGCTTGAAGCCATCGCCAATGGCGAGGCCGACATCGTCATCGGCACACAACTCGTCGCCAAGGGCCATAATTTCCCCAACATGACGCTGGTCGGTGTGGTCGATGCCGATCTCGGCCTTGCCAATGGCGACCCGCGCGCCGCCGAGCGCACCTTCCAACTGCTCAGCCAGGTGACCGGCCGCGCCGGCCGCACCGGCAAGAAAAGCCTCGGCCTGCTGCAGACCTTCCAACCCGACCACCCGGTGATGCGCGCGATCGTCTCAGGCGATGCCGAGGCCTTCTACGAGCGCGAGATCGCCGAGCGTGAGCGGGCGGGGCTGCCGCCCTTCGGCAGGCTCGCCGGCGTCATCGTCAGCGCGGCGACACGGGCCGAAGCCGAAGGGCACGCCCGTGGCCTGCGTCGCGCCGCGCCGCAGGCCAGCGACCTGTTCGTGCTCGGCCCGGCCGAGGCGCCGCTGTCGTTGATCGGCGGCCGCCATCGCTTTCGCCTGCTGATCCAGGGCGAACGGCGCGCCGACATGCAAGGGTTCATTCGCACCATGCTGGCCGAGGGACCGAAGATAAGGGGCTCGGTGCGAGTCCAGGTCGACATCGACCCGCAGAGCTTTTTGTGAAGGGGCTCAGAGGACAGGCTTCCGTAAATTGCCGATGCCCATCTGGCGTATGTCTCTTGCTTCGTTAGAATGCCCGAAATTTTGAATATCCATTTACGAGGGGACAACATGGAATTTGCGTTTCCGTGGCCGATGAGCCAGGGCGAGTGGCTGGCATGGTCGAGCGCCGTGGTGACCTTGCTGTTCGGCCTGCTGCTGTTCCTGGCGCCAGGATTGGCCTTCCGGATCCTGCGGCTGCAGGTCAGACCGGAGAAGGCAGCGGCGATCGCCGAGGGGCGCGGCCGGATGTCGGGCTTCTATCTCGGCCTCAGCCTGTGCTGCATCCTCCTGGCGCAGCCGCTGCTCTATATGGCGCTCGGCTTCTCCTGGCTGTTCACCGCCTTCGGCCGGCTGCTGTCGATGATGTCGGACGGCGCCAACACGCCGTTCAACTGGGCATCCATCGTCGTCGAGCTGGTGCTGGCGGCGCTGCCTCTGGCCTTCGCCTTCGGCTTTTTGCCCTGAATCAGGGATCAATCCGGGGTTGGTTGCTGAACTCGGCCGGCGGATGCGACAATAGTGCCTGAAAACCATGCCGGACGACGCATTGCGGTCTGAAAATGCCTGTGCTAGACGGCAATCGACTTTCGACCGGGGATAGCGGAAGCCGCGCCTCCGTGCTTGGAAAAATGCAGTAAGGTCAAAGATTTAGCCAGAGTTTTTGCTCGCGCCAACAATCTGCGGCCTGTCAGACAAGAGAAAAGACGGTCCGTGGCCCAATCGTCATCGCCAATCTCAGGTGTCGCAGAACGCTATGCGGGTTCGCTGTTCGAACTCGCGCTGCAGGCCAATTCGGTCGCCAGCGTCGAGGCCGACCTCAATAGGTTCGAAACGATGCTCGAAGGCAGCGCTGACCTTTCGCGGCTGATCAGGAGCCCTGTCTTCTCCAGCGAGGACCAGGCCAAGGCGATCGCCGCGATCGCCGACAAAGCGGGGATCACCGGCCTCACCGGCAATTTCCTGCGCGTCGTTGCCCAGAATCGCCGGCTATTTGCCGTGCCCGGCATGATCAAGGCGTTCCGCCAGATCGCCGCCGAACACCGCGGCGAGACCGCCGCCGAGGTTACCTCGGCGCATGCGCTGACGCCTGCCCAGGAAACCGAGCTGAAGGCAGCGCTGAAAAGTGTCGCCGGCAAGGATGTGGCGATCACGGTCACCGTCGATCCGTCGCTGCTCGGCGGACTGGTGGTCAAGATCGGCTCGCGCCAGATCGATACGTCGCTCAAAACCAAACTCAATTCGCTCAAGCTTGCACTGAAAGAGGTCGGCTGATGGACATCCGCGCCGCGGAAATTTCCGCAATTCTGAAAGACCAGATCAAGAATTTCGGCAAGGAGGCCGAGGTCTCCGAAGTCGGCCAGGTGCTGTCCGTCGGTGACGGTATCGCCCGCGTCTACGGCCTCGACAATGTCCAGGCCGGCGAGATGGTCGAGTTCCCCGGCGGCATCCGCGGCATGGCGCTCAACCTCGAAGCCGACAATGTCGGCGTTGTCATCTTCGGCGCCGACCGCGACATCAAGGAAGGCGACACCGTCAAGCGCACCGGCGCCATCGTCGATGCGCCCGTCGGCATGGGCCTGCTCGGCCGCGTCGTCGACGCGCTCGGCAACCCGATTGATGGCAAAGGCCCGATCCAGGCCACCGAACGCAAGCGCGTCGACGTCAAAGCGCCCGGCATCATCCCGCGCAAATCGGTGAACGAGCCGATGTCGACCGGCCTCAAGGCCATCGACGCGCTGATCCCGGTCGGCCGCGGCCAGCGCGAACTGGTCATCGGCGACCGCCAGACCGGCAAGACCGCGATCATCCTCGACACCATGCTCAACCAGAAATCGGTGCACGACAACGGCCCTGAGAAGGAAAAGCTGTACTGCGTCTATGTCGCCGTCGGCCAGAAGCGCTCGACGGTGGCGCAGTTCGTCAAGGTCCTGGAAGAGCGCGGCGCGCTCGACTATTCGATCATCGTCGCCGCGACCGCCTCCGATCCGGCGCCAATGCAGTTCCTGGCGCCGTTCACCGCCTGCACCATGGGCGAATATTTCCGTGACAACGGCATGCACGCGCTGATCAGCTACGACGACCTGTCGAAGCAGGCCGTCGCCTATCGCCAGATGTCGCTGCTGCTGCGCCGTCCGCCGGGCCGCGAAGCCTATCCCGGCGACGTTTTCTACCTGCACTCGCGCCTGCTCGAGCGCGCCGCCAAGCTCAATGACGAAAACGGCGGTGGGTCGCTGACGGCGCTGCCGATCATCGAAACGCAGGCCAACGACGTGTCGGCCTATATCCCGACCAACGTCATCTCGATCACCGACGGCCAGATCTTCCTGGAAACCAATCTGTTCTTCCAGGGCGTGCGCCCGGCGGTCAATGTCGGCCTTTCGGTGTCGCGCGTCGGCTCCTCGGCGCAGATCAAGGCGATGAAGCAGGTTGCCGGGTCGATCAAGGGCGAGCTCGCGCAGTACCGCGAAATGGCTGCTTTCGCGCAGTTCGGCTCCGATCTCGACGCCGCCACGCAACGCCTGCTCAACCGCGGCTCGCGTCTGACCGAGCTGTTGAAGCAGCCGCAATTCTCGCCGCTCAAAGTCGAGGAGCAGGTCGCGGTGATCTTCGCCGGCGTCAACGGCTATCTCGACAAGCTGGCGGTCAACCAGGTCGGCAAGTTCGAGCATGGTCTGCTGTCGCATATGCGCTCGGCCGGCAAGGACGTGCTCGACGGCATCCGCAAGGAGAAGGCGCTGTCCGACGATCTGCGCGCCAGGCTGAAGGCAGAAATCGACGCCTTCGCCAAGACCTTTGCTTGAGCAGGACGGACGGGATCAGGTTTGAAGCATGCCTTCGTTAAAAGACCTTCGTAACCGTATCGCCTCGGTCAAGGCGACGCAGAAGATCACCAAGGCGATGCAGATGGTCGCCGCGGCGAAGCTGCGTCGCGCGCAGGAAGCGGCGGAAGCGGCGCGTCCCTATTCGGAGCGCATGGGCGCGGTGCTGGCCAATATCACCCAGGCGATCGGCGGCGGCGGCGATGCCCCGGCGCTGATGACCGGCACCGGCAAGGACGACGTGCATCTGCTTGTCGTCTGCACGGCCGAACGCGGTCTGTGCGGCGGTTTCAATTCGCAGATCGCCCGCTTTGCCCGCGACCACATCCGCAAGCTTCTGGCCGACGGCAAGCAGGTCAAGATCATCTGCGTCGGCAAGAAGGGGTTCGACATATTGCGCCGCGACTACGGGGCGCTGATCATCGAGCGTGTCGACCTGCGCGAGGTCAAGACGCTGGGCTTCGTCAATGCCGATGCCATCGCCAAGAAGGTGATCCACCTGTTCAACGAAGGCGGCTTCGACATCTGCACGCTGTTCTATTCGCAGTTCAAGTCGGTGATCAGCCAGATCCCGACGGCGCAGCAAATTGTCCCGGCGGGCGCGCCTGCGGCTGGCGCGGAAGTGAAGGACGGCGGCAGCGCCGTCTACGAATACGAGCCGGAGCCGGGCGAGATCCTCTCCGATCTCATCCCACGCAACATTTCCGTGCAGGTTTTTCGCGCGCTGCTCGAGAATGCTGCCGGCGAGATGGGCGCCAAGATGAGCGCCATGGACAATGCGACGCGCAACGCCGGCGACATGATCAACAAATTGTCGATCACCTACAACCGCCAGCGGCAGGCGCAGATCACCAAGGAATTGATCGAAATCATTTCGGGCGCCGAGGCGCTCTAGGCACGCCCACAAGGAGGTCATCGACCTCAAGCGTGTGAGAAACAAAGAGACGAAAAGGGTAAAGACGATGGCGAAAGCAGCGACCCCGAAGACGGCAGCCCCTAAGGCCGCGGCACCAGCGAAGGCTCCGGCAGCAGCAAAGGCCGCTCCGGCCAAGAAGGCGGCAGCAACCAAGGCCGCCGCTGTGAATACGCCGGCCGCCACCATCAAGAAAACCGGCCTGGCAGGCAAGGTTCGCCAGGTCATCGGCGCCGTTGTCGACGTCCAGTTTGGCGAACATCTGCCGGCGATCCTGAACGCGCTTGAGACGATCAACGTCGGCAATCGCCTGGTGCTAGAGGTGGCCCAGCATCTCGGCGAAAACACCGTGCGCTGCATCGCCATGGACTCGACCGAAGGTCTGGTCCGCGGCCAGGACGTCTATGACACCGGTGCACCGATTACCGTGCCGGTCGGCCCGGGCATGCTCGGCCGCATCATCAACGTCATCGGCGAGCCGGTCGACGAGGCAGGCCCGGTCGACGGCATCGAGATGCGCTCGATCCACCAGCCGGCGCCGACCTATGTCGAGCAGTCGACGGAAGCGCAGATCCTGGTCACCGGCATCAAGGTGCTCGACCTGCTGGCCCCCTATGCCCGCGGCGGCAAGATCGGCCTGTTCGGCGGCGCCGGCGTCGGCAAAACGGTGCTGATCCAGGAACTGATCAACAACGTCGCCAAGGCGCATGGCGGCTTCTCGGTGTTCGCCGGCGTCGGCGAGCGCACCCGCGAAGGCAACGACCTCTATCACGAGTTCATCGAGTCCGGCGTCAACAAGAAGGGCGGCGGCGAAGGCTCCAAGGCCGCGCTCGTCTATGGCCAGATGAACGAGCCGCCGGGCGCCCGCGCCCGCGTCGGCCTGACCGGCTTGACGGTTGCCGAATATTTCCGCGACCAGGGCCAGGACGTGCTGTTCTTCGTAGACAACATCTTCCGCTTCACGCAGGCGGGCTCGGAAGTGTCGGCGCTGCTCGGCCGCATTCCTTCGGCCGTGGGCTACCAGCCGACGCTGGCTACCGACATGGGCGCGCTGCAGGAGCGTATCACCACGACGACCAAGGGTTCGATCACCTCGGTGCAGGCGATCTATGTGCCGGCCGACGACCTGACCGACCCGGCACCGGCGACCTCGTTCGCCCACCTCGACGCGACGACCGTGCTCAACCGCGCGATTTCGGAAAAGGGCATCTATCCGGCCGTCGATCCGCTCGATTCGACCTCGCGCATGCTCGACCCGATGGTTGTCGGCGAAGAGCATTACCAGGTCGCCCGCCAGGTGCAGTCGATCCTTCAGCGTTACAAGTCGCTGCAGGACATCATCGCCATCCTGGGCATGGACGAGCTGTCGGAAGAGGATAAGCAGACCGTGGCCCGCGCCCGCAAGATCGAGCGCTTCCTGTCGCAACCCTTCTTCGTCGCCGAAGTGTTCACCGGCGCACCGGGCAAGCTGGTCGACCTCGCCGACACCATCAAGGGCTTCAAGGGCCTTTGCAACGGCGATTACGACCATCTGCCGGAGGCCGCCTTCTACATGGTCGGCGGCATCGAGGAAGCGGTCGAGAAGGCACAGCGCCTGGCCGCCGAAGCGGCCTGATGGTGAATGGTCAATAGTGAATTGTGAATGGGGAGTAGCGGATAGGAAATCGGGGCTGAGTGAAGGTCATTCTTTCTGACCGTTCACCATTCACCATTCACCAGTCGCTAAACTGATCATGCCTGAAGCTTTCAAATTCGAACTGGTCTCGCCGGAGCGCCTCTTGGTTTCCGAGCAGGTCGAATCCGTCGTCATTCCGGGCGCCGAAGGCGAGATGACTGTCATGGCGCATCACGCGCCGGTCATGACCACAATCAAGCCGGGCGTCGTTACGCTGAAGACCGCGCAAGGCAAGGAAGAGCGCTATGTGGTGTTCGGCGGCTTTGCCGACATCGTTCCGGCCGGCTGCACGCTTCTGGCGGAATCGGCGGTAGCCGTCGGCGACATTGACCGCGCCGACCTTGCCCGCCGCATCCAGGAGGCCAGGGAAGACGCCGCCGACGCCAAGGACGACCAGACCCGCAGCAAGGCCGAGCAGTTCCTCAACCAGCTTACGACGCTTGAAGGTGCGCTGTTGCCGGCGTGAGTTCCGGTCAAATGACTAACTGAAAAAGCGGGCTTGCCCCGCTTTTTTGTTTGGTGGACAGTCTGGCTGCCTTGGCGTGGGGGGTGGCCGATGACAGAACAAGCAGTGCAACAAGAAACTATCTCGCGATCCAGATGGTCGACGGCCCTGGTTTCGGCCTTTGGCGGCCCGTTTGGCGGGTTCCTCTGGATCGGCAGCGGCAAACTGGCGGTCGCCAGCCTGGTGGTGATCAGCGTCGTCGTTTTCGCGCTTATTTACATTGGCTTTCCGGTATTGCCTGGCGTCGATCTTGCTTGGTGGGCCAATTTTTCAGGGATCGGTTTGATGGCCCTGTGGGCAGCGATCGTTGTTCCCTTCGCGCACCGGTTCAAGCCGGACAGATGGTACGCGCGTGGGCTTTCGGTGCTGGTGCTCGTCTTTCTGACCTCGTATCCGGCTGCATTCGCAATACGCGCGTTCCTGCTCCAGCCTTTTTCGATTCCCTCCAGCAGCATGGTGCCGACGTTGCAGGAAGGCGACTATCTCTTCGTCTCCAAAATGGCATACGGCTACAGCCGCTAAAGCGTGCCGTTCAACTTGCTTCCCGTTGATGGACGTATATTCGGCGCGGAACCCAAAAGGGGAGATGTGGTTGTCTTCAAGTTCCCGCCCGATCCGAGCGTGGACTACATCCAGCGGATTGTCGGCCTTCCCGGCGAGAAGATCCAGATCATCGACGGGGTGCTTCACATCAACGATGTCGCGGTGGGACTCGACGATATTGGTACTTTTTCGTCCGACGAGTTCTCGAGAGCCAAGCTCCAAAGCGAAACCTTGCCGGGGGGTGTCACCCATTCCGTTCTCAACCTCACCGACAACTCGATCGGCGACAATACGCGCGTGTTTGAGGTGCCCGCAGGCCACTACTTCGTGCTTGGCGACAATCGCGACAATGCCTCCGACAGCCGGTTCAGTGTCGCGTTTGTTCCCTATGAAAATCTGGTCGGCAAGGCCCTGCGGCTGTTCTGGAATTCCAAAGGTACCGATTATTCGTCTCGACAGACGCTGAACGGCCAGGCGAGCAAGTAGCTCAAACTGTCAGTGCCTCTACTGCGCGCATGACGCCGCGCAGTTCGGCGAGGCCCTTCAGGCGGCCGATGCAGGAATAGCCGGGGTTCACCTTCTTGCCGATGTCGTCGATGATGGCGTGGCCATGGTCGGGACGCATCGGCACCTGCCAGTCCGCCCTGCCGGCTGCCTTGCGTCGCCGTTCTTCGCCAATCAGCGCCGACACGACCGCCACCATGTCGGTGTCGCCGTCGAGGTGCTCGGCTTCGTGGAAAGAGCCGTCTGGCTCCTTGGTGACGTTGCGCAGATGGGCGAAATGGATGTTTTCGGCGAAGGCCTTGGCCATCGTCGGCAGATCGTTCTGCGCGCCCGCACCGTAGGAGCCGGTGCACAGCGTCAGCCCGTTAGCCGGCGAAGCGACCGCGTCGAGCAGCGCGCGGGCATCGGCTGCCTTGGAAACGATGCGCGGCAGGCCAAACAACGAAAAAGGCGGATCGTCGGGGTGGATCGCCATTCTGACTCCGGCCTCTTCGGCGATCGGCACGATCTCGCGCAGGAAAGCAAACAGGTTTTCGCGCAGTCCTTCGGTGGAGACGTCCTTGTAGAGGTCGAGGGCGCGGCGAAAGCTTGCCCGATCGAAGATGAATTCGCGCGCCGGCACCCAGCCGATCAGGTTGCGCTCCAGCCTTGCCTTGTCGCTGTCGCTCATCCCTTGCAGCCGCGCACGCGCGGCCTCGATACGGGCCGGTGGGTGATCGGCCTCCGCCCCTTCTCGCTCAAGGATGAAGACGTCATAGGCGCAGAGCTCGACGACATCGAAGCGCAGCGCCGTGCCGCCATGCGGCATCGGGTAATCGAGGTCCGTCCGCGTCCAGTCGGTGATCGCCATGAAATTATAGCAGACGGTGTTGATACCGGCGGCGGCGACGGCGCGGATCGAGGCCTTGTAATTGTCGATCAGGCTGCGCCAGTCGCCGCTGCGGGTCTTGATGTCCTCGTGCACGACGATGCTCTCGACCACGTCCCAGGTCAGCCCTGCTGCCTCGATCTCGGCCTTGCGCCTGACGATCTCGTCTGCCGGCCAGGCGCGGCCGTCGTTGAGGTGGTGCAGCGCGCTGACGATGCCGACGGCGCCGGCCTGACGGACATGGGCAAGCGTCACCGGATCGTCCGGCCCGAACCAGCGCCAGGTCTGTCTCATGGCTTCTCACTCCCTATGCCAAGCGCCGCCAAAGCTGCGGCAGTGCCGCCCCGCCGCAGGCGCTCGAGATGGGCTGCCGTCAGATCGATCAGTGTCATGCGGTGGGCATGATCCTTGGCGAAGCCGGCGAGATCGAATATCGCTGTCACCGTTTCATCAGCCGGCCGGCTGCCGAGCGCCATAAGCCGAGTGTCGATCGGGTCGGTAAAATGGGCTTCCGGCAAAGTTTTGCCGCGCGCCTCGCAAGCGGTGATCCAGGCCGCCACCACCAGCATGAGATGCGCGGGCGGGTCACCGGCGCCCAGTCGATCGAGGGCCGAGGCGACGATGCGCTGCGGCAGCTTCTGGCTGCCGTCATTGGCGATCTGCGCCGTGCGATGGGCGAGCGCGGTGTTCGAATAGCGTTCGGCGAGCTGGGCCGTGTAGCCGGCCGTATCGAGCCCGGCGTCCTGCGGCAGCGTCGGGATGGCCTCGGCCCATAGTCCGTCGACGAATTGCCGGATCGCCGGATTGGCAAAGGCGCGGTCGACCGTGTCGTAGCCGCTGAGCAGGCCGAGATAGGCGATTGCCGAATGCGAGCCGTTGAGCAGCCGCAGCTTCATGTCCTCGAAGGGCCCGACGTCGCCGACCATGGTGACGCCGAACTTTTCCCAGGCCGGCCTGCCAGCCGGGAAATCGTCTTCGACCACCCATTGGCAGAACGGCTCGGTCATCACCGGCCAAGCATCCTCAACGCCGAGCTCGACGGCGATACGCGCCCGGTCGACATCGGTGGTCGCCGGCACGATGCGGTCGACCATGCTCGACGGGAAGGCGACGCCGTCGGCGATGTGTGCGGCGAGCCTGGCATCGCCTGAAGTGGCGAGCCTGGCATCGCCTGAAGCGGCGAGCCTGGAATCGCGCAGTGCGGCGAATTCGACCAGCAGGCGGTGCAGCGTGGCGCCATTGGCCGGAAGGTTGTCGCAGCAGAGCACGGTGAAAGGCTGGATGCCGGCGGCACGGCGGCGCGACAGCGCCTCGGTCAGGAAACCATGCGCCGTCCGTGGCATTTGCGGGTTGGCCAGATCATGGACGATGTCGGGGTGGGTATTGTCGAGGCCGCCGCCGGCTGCCCTCAAATAGGCCTTTTCGGTGATCGTCAGCGTGACGATGCGGGTGCGCTGATCGGTCAGGGCGGCGAGCACCGCAGCCGGATCTTCCGGCGCCACCAGCAGCGACAGGATCGAGCCGACGACGCGCAGCTCTTCGCCGATGCTGCTCCTGATCGCCAGCGTGTAGAGGCCATCCTGCGGCGCCAGTGCGTCGCGCGCGTCAGGACTGCGCAAGGACACGCCGACAATGCCCCAGTCCGCCTCGCCCGCCGCCAGGCAGTCGTCGACATAGGCCGCCTGGTGGGCGCGATGGAAGGCACCGACGCCGAGATGGACGATGCCAGGTGCGACGCCGCCGCGGGCGTAGCGCGGGACCGCGACCGAAGCCGGCAGTGCCTTCAGCGTGCTGTTGGAAAGGCGTCTATTGGTCATTGCGCCACGTGTCTGATCGAGATTGTTGGGTCACTGCTGGCAGGCGGCGTAACACCCGATGCCGTCACGCACAATGGGCAATGGCCGACGAAAAGTCATCATACAACAACCCAGTTTTTGTATGTTGACATTATTTCTTTCCAACCCTACCGATGTCCGGATTGGGAGGATTTACGTGGCCGCATTGACGGATCCGGACTTGCTGTTTGCCGCCGAGGGGCGCCCGCGTTCGCTGGCCCGCGATCTCTACGCCACGGTCAAGGACCTCCCGATCGTCAGCCCGCACGGCCACACCGATCCGCGCTGGTATGCGCTCAACGAGGCGTTTCCCGATCCGGCGCAGTTGCTGATCGTGCCGGACCACTACATTTTCCGCATGCTGTTCAGCCAGGGCGTTCGGCTTGAAGAGCTTGGGGTGCCGACGCTTGACGGCTCGCCGGTGGAAACCGACGGCAGAACGATCTGGCGGCGCTTTGCCGAGCATTATTACCTGTTCCGGGGTACGCCGACCCGGCTGTGGTTCGACCACGTGCTTGCCCACCTGTTCGGCATCGACGAGCCGTTGACGGCCGCAACCGCCGACCGCCATTACGACATGATCTCGACCTTGCTGCAGTGGGAGAATTTTCGCCCGCGAGCGCTGTTCGAGCGCTTCAACATTGAAGTCATCGCAACGACCGAAGGCGCGCTCGACGATCTCAGATGGCACCAGATGATCCGCGACAGCGGCTGGGAGGGCCGCGTCATCACCGCCTATCGGCCGGATGCGATCGTCGATCCTGACTTCGAAGGGTTCTCGGCCAATCTCGACCGGCTTGGCGAGATCACCGGGTGCGATACCGGCAATTGGACAGGCTATCTCGAGGCGCACCGCCAGCGGCGCGCCTTCTTCAAGGGTTTCGGTGCGACTTCCTCCGATCACGGCCATCCGACGGCCGAAACCGCCAATCTCTCGGATGCCGCCGCGCAGGAGCTGTTCAACCGCATCCGCCGGGGCTCGGACGACGAGCGCGAGCGAAAACTGTTTCGCGCCCAGATGCTGACCGAGATGGCCAAGATGAGCCGCGACGACGGCCTGGTCCTGCAGATACATCCCGGCTCCTGGCGCAATCATTCGCCGGCTGTCTTTCAGAAGTTCGGCAGGGACAAAGGCTTCGATATCCCGACCCGCACCGATTATGTGACGGCGCTGAAGCCGCTGCTCGACTGCGTCGGGCTGGAGCGCGACCTCACCATCATCCTCTTCACCCTTGACGAGACCAGCTATGCGCGCGAACTGGCGCCGCTTGCCGGCGTCTACCCGGCATTGAAGCTCGGGCCAGCCTGGTGGTTCCACGACAGCCCCGAAGGCATGCGCCGGTTCCGTGAGATGACCACCGAAACCGCCGGTTTCTACAACACCGTCGGTTTCAACGACGACACCCGCGCCTTTCCATCCATACCGGCCCGCCATGATGTGGCGCGCCGGGTCGATTGCGCATATCTGGCGCGTCTCGTCGCCGAGCATCGGCTCGGCGAGGACGAGGCGCACGAGCTGGCGCAGGAACTTGCCTATACGCTCGCGAAACAGGCGTACCGGCTCTAACGGCGCTTGCCGCCATCGTTCAAAACGGGAGGAAACCAATGCTGCATTTTTCGAGATTGGCGGGAGCTACGCTACTTGCCGCCGCACTGCTGGCCGGATCGGCAAGCGCCCAGACGGTCCTGCGCTCGTCCGACACGCACCCGGACGGCTATCCGACGGTCGAGGCGGTCAAATATTTCGGCGAGCTGGTGAAGGAGCGCACGGCCGGCCGCTATGTGGTCGAGATCTATCCTTCCGCGCAACTCGGCGAGGAAAAGGACACGATCGAGCAGGTGCGTACCGGCGTGATCGATCTCAACCGCGTCTCGATGGCGCCGTTCAACGGGCTCATCCCGGAGACCACCGTGCCCTCGCTGCCCTACATCTTCCGTTCGGAAGAGCATATGCACAAGGTCATGGACGGGGCGATCGGCGACCAGATCGCGGCGGCGTTCGACCAGGTCGGGCTGGTGCTGCTCGCCTTTTACGACGGCGGCTCGCGCTCCTTCTACAATTCGAAGAAGCCGATCAACACCGTAGCCGACATGGCCGGCATGAAGTTCCGCGTCATCCAGTCCGACATCTTCGTCGACATGGTGGCGGCACTCGGCGCCAACGCGACGCCGATGCCGTATGGCGAGGTGTATTCGGCGATCGAGACCGGGGTGATCGACGGCGCGGAGAACAATTTTCCGAGCTACGACACCGCCAAGCACGCGGAAGTCGCCAAATACTATTCGCTCGACGAGCATACGATGGTGCCGGAAGCCTTCGTCATGGCGAAGTCGAGCTGGGACAAGCTGACGCCGGAAGACCAGGCGATCTTCAAGGCGGCCGCCAAGGAAAGCGTCGCCAAGCAGCGCGAGCTGTGGACCGCCAAGGTCAAGGAATCGCGCGCCAAGGTCGAGGCGGCCGGTTCGCAGATCACGACGCCGGACAAGCAGCCCTTCATCGACGCGATGGGGCCGGTCTACGAGAAGCACGTCAAGGACGACAAGCTGAAGGCCATGGTCGAAGCCATCAAGGCCGTGCAGTGATCAAGCGGCGGCGCGGACATTCCGTGCCGCCATCCTCCTGGGGAGAAAACCGGTGACTTCCAGCCCAAAACCAACACCGCTCCTGTCCGGCGTCGCGCAAGTGATGTCGCGCGTCAGCACGGCGGCGCTGTCGATCGCCGGCATCGGGCTGGTGCTGATGACCGCGTTCGTCGCCTGGCAGGTGTTCGGCCGCTATGTTCTGAACCGCTCGCCGAGCTGGACCGAGCCCGGCTCGGTGATGCTGATGAGCTGGTTCATTTTCCTCGGCGCTGCCGTCGGCGTTCGCGAGAACTACCATCTTGGCTTCGACGTCCTGCTCTACGTGCTGCCGAAAGGCGGCAAGCGCTGGCTGCGGATGATTTCGGATATTGTCGCGCTCGCCTTCGGCATCGGCATGATCTGGTATGGCAGCCAGCTGGTCGCATTGACCTGGGGCTCCGTCTTGCCGTCACTCGGCATATCGGGGGGCTGGGACTATGTCCCGCTTGTCGCGGGAGGCGCGCTCATCGTGCTCTTCACGCTGGAGCGCATCGTGCTTCGCCTCTCCGGCGCGCCGATCGACGATGCCCTCGATGAACTGCCGCCGGCCGAAGTCGCGGCCGAACTCGACACCGCCAACGTGAAGGTCTGACGCCATGGAACTGTGGATTCTCTTCGGCGTCTTCACCCTGCTGATGCTTATCGGCACGCCGATCGCTTTCTGCCTCGGCGTCGCAAGCCTCGCCACCGTCCTCTATATGGGCCTGCCGCCGCTCATCGTGTTCCAGCGCCTGAATTCCGGCATGAGCGTCTTTTCGCTGCTGGCCATTCCGTTTTTCATCTACGCCGGCGACTTGATGGTGCGCGGCGGCATCGCCAGCAAGATCGTTGCCTTCGCTGGCTCGCTCGTCGGCCATTTGCGCGGCGGCCTCGGCCAGGTCAACATTGCAACCGCTACACTGTTCGGCGGCATTTCCGGCTCAGCGGTTGCGGAGGCAGCGGCGGTAGGCGGCCTGATGATCCCGCAGATGAAGGCGCGTGGATATGGAGCGGACTACGCCGTCAACGTCACGTCGATGGCGGCACTGATCGCGCTGCTGCTGCCGCCGTCGCACAACATGATCATCTACTCGATCTCGGCAGGCGGAAAGATCTCCATCGCCGATCTGTTCACGGCCGGTATCATCCCGGGCCTGCTACTGGCCCTGTCGCTGATGGTCACCGCCTATATCGTGGCGCGCTCCCGCGGCTATCCGACCGAGGCGTTTCCGGGCTTCACCGCGGTCGCGCATCTTTTCGCCGTCGCCGTGCCCGGCCTGCTGCTGATCGCGATCATCTTCGGCGGCGTGCGATCGGGCGTCTTCACCGCCACCGAGAGTTCCTGTATCGCCGTCATCTATGCGCTGCTCGTGACCGTCTTCGTTTACCGGCAGATGACCTGGGAAGGGTTCGTTCATGCCACCCATGGCGCCGTGCGCACCACGGCTATGGTGCTGCTCATCATCGGCATGGCGGCGGCGTTCTCGTGGCTGATGGCCTTCCTGAAAGTGCCGGCAGCGTTGATAGCCTCCATGAACGCGATCTCGGACGATCCGCTGGTTGTGCTTCTCCTGCTCAACCTCTTGATGCTGTTCCTCGGCACGTTCATGGACATGGGGCCGACGATCATCATTTGCACGCCTATCTTCCTGCCCGTGGCGCAGGCCTACGGCGTCGATCCGGTGCATTTCGGCGTCATCATGATCCTCAATTTCGGCATCGGGCTGAACACGCCGCCGGTGGGCGCAGTGCAGTTCGTGGCATGCGCAGTGGGCAAGATATCCGTCTGGGAATCGATGCGCTCGATCTGGCCATTCTATGGCGCAGGCCTCGTGGTGCTGGCGCTCGTCACTTACATTCCGGCCATTTCGCTATGGCTGCCGAGCGTCTTCAAATAGGGGGTGCGACATGGCATCGGACACGGCCGTCGGGCTCCGCGTCGAACGAAGACCGAAGCTTTCGGAAACCGTCGTCGCGGCGATCCGCAAGCAGCTGCAGGCGGGCGAGATCCAGCCTGGGCAAAAGCTGCCGACCGAGGGCCAGCTGACGGAAACCTTCGGGGTCAGCCGCACCGTGATACGCGAGGCGCTGGCCAAGCTTGCCGCGGACGGCCTGGTCGAGCCGCGCCAAGGCGCCGGCGTTTTCGTGACCGAACATATCTCGACAGCGTTCGGTGCTCTGGCAGCGGAGATGGGCAGCAAGGATTCGATTGCCCTCAACGTGCTCGAAGTCAGGTTGGCGATCGAGATCGAATCCGCCGGGCTCGCCGCCATCCGGCGCAACGCCGCGCAGGAAGCGGCAATCCAGGAAGCCTTCTTCGAGTTCGAACGGCTGCTCCTCAACAGCGAGCCGACTGGACCGGCCGACCTTGCCTTCCACCGCGCAATCGCCAGCGCCACCAACAATCCGTTCTATGTCGAGATGCTCGACGTGCTCGGCCGGCGCGCTATTCCTTGCGATGTGACCTCGCCCTGGTCGACCGAGTTCGCGCAGTCCGACGCCTACCAGCGCGGCCTGCAGCGCGAACACCTGATGATCCTCAACGCCATCTCGGCAGGCGATGCCGAGGCGGCGCGGGAGGCGATGCGCGGGCATCTCGGTGCCAGCCAGCAGCGCTATCGCGAGCGCCTGCACGCGCGCCAGGTTTTTTATGCCGACTCGGTCAAGGCCGCGGCAACGGAATAAGCAATTGAGGCAGCCCCATGGGACAGCAATGAATCACACTGACAATCATACGGATTTCACCTCCCGCTTCGCCATCGATCCTGTTTCTGCCGCAGCCATGGGAACGGACGAGCTGCGACACAATTTCCTGATCGAGGACTTGTTCCAGCCCGGCCGCATCGGCCTGACCTACACCCATTACGACCGCATGATCGTCGGCGGCGCCATGCCCGCCGGTACACCGCTGCCGCTGCAGGCGATCAAGCCGACCGGGACCAAGAATTTTCTTGACCGCCGTGAGATGATCATCGTCAACATCGCCGGTGCAGGCGTCGTCAAAGCCGGCGGCCAATCCTACGAGCTGCAGGCACGCGACATGCTCTATCTCGGCATGGGCACGGATGAGGTGTCGTTCGCTGCGACCAATCCGGCAGCGCCGGCTAAGTTCTACCTGCTCAGCGCGCCGGCGCATCAGAGCCATCCCAACCGGCTGATCCGCATCGGCGATGCCAAGCGGCTCGATCTCGGCAGCCAGGCAACCTCCAACGAGCGCTCGATCTTCCAGTTCATCCATGCCGATGGGGTAAAGACCTGTCAGCTTGTCGTCGGCATGACGCAGCTTGCCTCCGGTTCGGTCTGGAACACCATGCCATGCCATGTGCATGACCGGCGCATGGAGGCCTATCTCTATTTCGACCTGCCGGAGGCGGCGCGGGTGTTTCATTTCATGGGCGAACCGGACGAAACGCGCCATCTCGTCATGCGCAACGAGGAGGCGGTGCTGTCGCCGGGATGGTCGATCCATTCGGGCGCCGGCACCTCGAACTACGCCTTCATCTGGGCGATGGCCGGCGACAATGTCGACTATACCGATGTCGACCTGGTGGCGATGGAGGAGCTCAAGTGAGCGATCTCTCGGCCTTCAGCCTTGCCGGCAAGCGCATCCTCGTCACCGGCGCCAATACCGGCATCGGCCAGGGCATCGCCGTGTCGATCGCGCGCGCCGGTGGCGCGGTGGTCGGCGTCGGCCGGTCGGCGATGGACGAGACGGCGGAGAGGATTGAAGCGGCCGGCGGGCGCTTCGAGGCGGTCCGCTGCGACCTTGGCGACGATGCCGCCGCCCAGGCGATGCTTGACCGCGTCTGGGACGGCACCGGGCCGCTCGACGGCCTGGTCAACAATGCGGGCATCATCCGGCGTGCCGATGCGGTCGACCTCACCGAAGCCGACTGGGATGACGTCATCGGCGTCAATCTGAAGACGGTGTTCTTCCTCAGCCAGAGTTTTGCCAGGCGCGTGCTTGCCGACCCGGGGCGGCGTGGCAAGATCGTCAACATCGCTTCGGTGCTGAGCTTTCAGGGCGGCATTCGCGTCGCCTCCTACACCGCCTCCAAACATGGCGTGCTCGGTATCACCCGGCTGCTTGCATGCGAATGGGCGGCAAAGGGCATCAACGTCAATGGCATTGCGCCAGGCTATATCGAGACCAACAACACCGAGGCGCTGCGCACCGATCCCGACCGCAGCGCTTCAATCCTGGCGCGCATTCCGGCCGGGCGCTGGGGCGCGCCGGAAGACATCGGCGACGCAGCCGTCTTCCTGCTGGCGCCGGCGTCGAACTATATGCATGGCGCGGTGATGCCGGTGGACGGCGGCTGGCTGGCGCGATGAGCAACAAAAAAGATGAGAGTTTGGTGATGACCGGAACCAAAATCTTCTCGCATGCCGGCGAGGCTGCGTGGACGCCGACGCCGGATGGCAACCGCAGGCGCGTGCTCCTGCACACGGATGAGCTGATGATGGTCGAATTCGGTTTCGACAAGGGTGGCGTCGGCGCGCTACACTCGCATCCGCACGTCCAGGCGAGCTATGTCGCCGAAGGCCGCTTCGAAGTCACCATCGACGGCAGGACCGAAATCCTGGAGACCGGAAGCAGCTTCATCGTCCCGTCCAACCTTGTCCATGGCGTCAAGGCGCTGGAGGCGGGACGACTGGTCGACAGCTTTACGCCGCACCGCGCCGATTTCCTCGACTGAGCTGCGGACCCGAAGATCAGGCAGCCGGTTCTCAGAACGAAAAAACCCGCGCCTCCGGAGAGACGCGGGCGTGTTGCCTGGGCGCTTGTGGCGCCGCGGTACTCAAAACATCACCGCAGAACCTGAACCTGCCGAATGATGGTGAAGATAGGATTAACCGCTCCGAGGCGGTGCGATATTCACAGCCAAGGCGAATAGGGGCTGGAACGACGGTCTGATATCGGCCAATGAGAGAGAAGTTCGCCTCAGGCGGTGCCGCGGACAGGACCAGAGGGGTCGATAAATGTTCGAATCTGCTGTCCAGGCAATCACCTGGCGATTCGCCGGGGAATTTCGGCAGGTCGTATCCCCGAAAGTTCTGTAATGCAGGTAGCAGCGAGCATCCCGGCAGAGGATTCCAAGCGGCGCGTCCTGAAGGATGTATTCGGCTTCGATGATTTTCGTCTCGGCCAGGCGGCCGTGATGGAGGCGCTGCTGGCCGGGCATCATGTGCTGGCTGTCATGCCGACCGGCGCCGGCAAATCGCTCTGCTACCAGGTCCCGGCGCTGGTGCTGGGCGGGCTCACCATTGTCGTTTCGCCGCTGGTGGCCCTGATGCAGGATCAGGTCGCCGCATTGCGCCTTGCCGGCGTGGCGGCCGATACAATCAATTCCTCGCTCGACCGCGATGCCAATGTCGCTGCATGGCGCCGTGTCGCGGCAGGCCAGACGCGCCTGCTCTATCTTGCACCGGAGCGGCTCATGACCGTGCGAATGCTCGAGGCGTTGACCAAGCTCGATGTCCGGCTGATCGCCATCGACGAGGCACATTGCATCTCCCAATGGGGACCGGCGTTCCGGCGCGAATACGAAGAATTGTCGAGACTACGTGATATCTTCCCGAAAGTGCCGATCATTGCGTTGACGGCGACGGCGGACGAGGCGACGCGCACCGACATTGCCGCGCAACTGTTCGACGGGCGCGTCGATACCGTGGTGCTCGGCTTCGACCGGCCGAACATCAAGCTAAGCATTGAGCCCAAGCAGGATAGCAAGCGCCAATTGCTAAACTTCGTGCAGCGCCATGCGGGCCGCAGCGGGATCGTCTATTGCCTGTCACGCAAAAAGACCGAAGAGATGGCGGCGTTCCTCGAGCGGAACGGCGTACGCGCGCTCGCCTATCACGCCGGCATGAGCAAGGACACGCGTGAAGCGAATCAAAACGCTTTCATGACCTTGTCCGGCGTGGTGATGGTGGCGACCATCGCCTTCGGCATGGGGATCGACAAGCCGGATGTCGCCTATGTCTTCCACACAGACCTGCCGGGCAGCTTGGAGGCCTATTATCAGGAAATCGGGCGGGCGGGCCGCGACGGGCGGGCGGCCGAGGCACATATGCTCTTCGGTCTCGGCGATATCCGCATGCGCCGGCTTTTCATCGAAGACGAGGACGCGCCGGCTGAGCACAAAAGGCGCGCGCATGGCCGACTCGATACGCTGATCGGTTATTGCGAGACGACGCAGTGCCGCCGTCAGATCCTGCTTGGCTATTTCGGCGAAAGTGCTTCGCCTTGCGGCAATTGCGACAACTGCCTCGACCAGGCGCCGCATGCGGATGGCGAGGCGGAGGCGCGGATCATCCTGGCGGCGATCGCACAGACCGGCGAGCGCTTCGGCGTCGCCCATGTCGTCGATGTCCTGCTCGGCCATGAGACCGAGAAGGTCCTGGACAGGAACCACCACAGGCTTGCCAGCTTCGGCACCGGTGTGGCGCATAAAAAGAGTTTCTTGCTGTCGCTGCTCCGCCAACTCGTCGCGGGAGGGTTCCTGACATTGGACTCAGCCGGCCATGGCGGCGTCGCCATTGCCGAGAAGGGCCGTGCGCTGGCTCGGGGCGAGGCTTCATTCCGGTATCGCTTGGACGCGCGCCAGTCATCGCGAGGCAAGATACGTCCTGAGGATACCGCAGCAGGCACGGAAGGTCTGGATTCGGCGCTGCTGGCCGCGCTCAAGGCTGTACGGCTGCGTCTTGCCCGGGAACGCCAGGTGCCGGCCTTCGTGATCTTTTCGGATCGTACACTGATCGATATGGCCGAACGCTGCCCGCGTGATCTGGACGCCTTCGCCGCGGTCAACGGCGTCGGCGCCGCCAAGCTCAAGGATTTCGGCGAGATATTCCTCGGCGCGATCGCTGCGCATCAGCCCGGTGGATCGGCGTGAGGGTAGCCAAAAATCAAACTCGCAATTGCGCGACACTGCAACAGGTTAGTTTGCCAGGCAGCATTTCTTTGCTTTCTTGCCGCTTCCACAGGGACACGGATCATTGCGTCCGACATGGCGCCAAGGATTTGTGACCGGCGCTGTCAATCTCGACAACTCGTCGAGCCAAGTTTGTTCCGGCAAGGGCGATTGCCAATCTTCCTCGCCAAAATACTCAAGGTGGCTGGTCCATTCCAACGCTTCAAGCACGTCGTCGATATAGCCGAGAGCGGCGCGCTCGAATCGATCCATGTCGTTTGGGCTTTGCTCGGCGGCCAGGAGATCGTCTTCGAAATCGCGGCGGTCGATTACCCCTTCGGGGATGCGGCCGTCGTCCCATGCGCTGTGAACAAGTGACGCCAGATCGCGCAAGCCAAGCAGGGCGATCGCCCCCAGCCAGGCGATCCAGGCGAAATCGTCGTCATCGGCCAGCCTCTCGGTGTGGAATCGCTCGAGAAAATCTCGCATTCGGTCACGCTCGATGCGGCCTTCCCAGGTCAGGAAGGTCGCTGCGCCCAAAACTGCATCGCGGACGAATTCATCGACGGAGCGGTCGCTGATCAAGCTGAACAAAGCGTCGGCGTCGCCATCAAATACGCCGGCGACGATACGCGCCATGCTCTCGGTCACCACGTCGCCGAGCAGGTCATCGAGGTCGCGTCCCGGCCGGCGCAGCAGGCGCAACAAGGGCCCGAACGTTCTAGTGTCGCGAGCGCCGCCCAGAATGTAGATGCCTCGCAAGAGCAGCATCTGATCATCCCGCGACAGAGCCTCTCCTTCGGCCGCTCTTGTGACGACGGCACGCAGCGCGGGAGCCGATTCTTCAATCCTCGCTATGCAGTGAATGATTGCGACATCCGGCAATTGCTGCTCGTTTGCCACGGCATGTAGTTGATCTTCTATCGGACCGAGATCGAAGCCGGGCTTGCCCCGGCCAAGGACGGAGTCCAGTGCTTCTTTCTTCATGGCATCCTCGCTGCCGTTCGCGCTTGCCAAATCTACGACAGGCCGGCTGCCTTTCAACAGTTCATCCGCACAAACGGCAAATTCCTGTGCAGAAAGTACCAGACGGGGCGAGTTCGATCTCGACACAGCTCTATCCTGAACTGACCTGTGGGGGACGAGGATCGGCCAGCAGCCAAGCAACCATGAGCGAATATCAATACTACGAGTTTCGGGCGGTCGACCGCCCACTCAGCGAAGCGGATCGCCGGGACTTGCGCGATGTGTCGACGCGGGCGCGGATTACGGCCACGAGCTTCACGAATTTCTACGAGTGGGGCGACTTTAAAGGCGATCCGGTCGCGTTGATGCGGCGTTGGTTCGATCTTCATCTCTATTTGGCGAATTGGGGCACCCACCGGCTGATGATCCGGTTTCCAGCGCGATTAATCGACCGGCAGCGTCTCGAGGGATTCCTGCATGCGGTCGATTGCCTCGAGATCAGCACGTCCGGCGAGAACCTGATCGTCGACATCCTGTGCGAAGAACTGGAACCTGCGGACGATTGGGATAATTGGGACGACGACTCGCACTGGCTCGAAGCACTGGCGCCGCTGCGCGCCGACGTGCTCGGCGGCGATCTGAGGCTTTTCTACCTGCTGTGGCTGAAGGCGGCCGAGATCGGTTCCGTCAAGCCGGACGAGGCGGAGCCTTTGCCGGGGATCGGCCCGATGACGCCCGCGCTCGACGCTTTCGCGCGCTTCTTTCAGCTCGACGCCGACCTCGTCGCTGAGGCGGCCGAGCGTCCCGCCGGCACGACAACGGAATTGTCGCCGGATATGGTCCGGCGTTCAGTCGGCGCCTTGTCCGATCATGAAAAGACGACGCTGCTCGTTCGTCTCGTCGACGGCGATCGGCATGTTGAAAACGAGCTTCGGGCGTTCGTCCGGAATCGCTCGATGTTGAAAGTCTCTGTTGGAAGCCCCATGGCCACTGTTCCGCGCTCGGCCGGCGAACTGCGAGCCCGTGCCGAGGCGATCCGTCAGGCCCGCGAGCGCGCGCAGGAGGAGCAACGAGAGGCTGAAAGAAAACGGCAGGCGGCGGAAGAGGCGCGCGCTCGCCGTATTCGGCTCGATGCGCTCTCGCGACGCGGCGAAAGCGTCTGGCGTGAGGTAGAGAGCGAGATCGAACGCCGCAACCCTCCCGGCTACGATGAGGCCGCCAGCCTTCTGCTCGACCTCAAGGCAATCGCCGAGGAATGTGGCACGACCCACGATTTTGCTCGCAGGCTGCAGGCGATCCGCGATCGGCATATCCATAAGAGGCGTTTTATCGAACGGCTAAGAGACGATTAGCACCGGCTTCGTCTCGCCGCGGCAATCGCAGCCTCCTGCTGCCGCAAGCGCTCGATCTTCGCACTCTGGCGGGCAGCCACGGTCGAGGCGACACGCTGCCCTCCCAGCAGCCAGCCCGGAATGTTGGTGTGGACGACTTTGCCACGAGCGATGGCTGTCGCCGACATTTCGTCGGCGACAGCGCCGATCGCCACGTTGAGCTCGACGCAACTCATCTTGTCGTATTTCGCAGCATCAAAGGATGCCGGCAAAGGCGATGCGCAACTTCCGACAAACATGAGGCTGCATATCAGAGGCGTGGACGTGGAGATCGCCTTCATTCCCTTATCAAGCACATTGATGCCGGACGGGCGGATTTTCGGAGGGTTCTCGATCTAGGGCCGCGAAGCACTCGCGAGGTTCCGCGTAACTGAAGCATGTGACCTCTACAATACTCTGTGCTGACCGACCTGTTTGTCTTCAAAGAATTCCGAGAGAGCCGCTGCCGTCTTGTCGGGGTGCTCTTCCGGGAAAAAGTGCCCGCCTTGGACAGCGCATCCTGCCACTCTGTCGGCCCATTTCCTCCAGATGGCCAGCGGCCCGCCTTCTTGCGCATACCAGTTCTCCAGGGCGCCTTCGCCACTCCATAGCGCCAGTAGCGGACAGTCGATGCGACGACCGTTTGCGCGGTCCAGCGCGTCATGTTCACGATCGATCGTCGCAGCGGCGCGATACTCTTCGCAGATGGCATGAATATGCGCGGGATCGCGAAGCGCATCAACATAGGCGTTCCTGACCTCTTTGGAGACCATTTTCGCCGACGATCCCCAGTGCGTAATTGCATCGTCGACGACAGCATCGGGAGCCGCGCCGATCAGACGCTCCGGCAGGGGCTCCGGCTGCGCAAGAAGGCTCCAGGGCCAGAAGCCGAGCGCCAGTCTGGCATCCGCCCGACCCCACGTTGCGGCGGTGGGGATGATGTCGAGGACGGCGATTTTGAGCACTTTGTCGGGATGGTCGAGCGCCAGGCGATAGGTAACCCGCCCGCCGCGATCATGCCCGGCAACCATGAACCGCTCAAACCCCAGCTGCTTCATGGCCTGAACCATGTCGCCGGCCATGGCGCGTTTGGCGTATGGGCTATGATCGGCAGAGGAAATCGGACATCCGCTTTGCCCATAGCCTCGAAGGTCGGCGGCGACCACCGTGAAGCGGAGCGCCAAGGCTGCGGCGATATCCCTCCACATCAGATGCGTTTCTGGAAAACCGTGAAGAAGCAGCAGCGGCGGACCGGTGCCTCCGACCCTTGCGAAAATCGTCGTATCGTCCAGTCGTAGGCTGGTGGCTCTGAACCCTGCAAACACCGTCAGCTTCCTCCGCGCCCTTAGGAAAGCTCCCTAAGGGCGCTAACGGCCGCCTGGGGCGAAAACCCCGGCCGCGATGGCCAGGGTTCAAGCCGGCCAGTTGCTAGAATCGAAACCAGACCCAGACGCGCCTGCGGAAGCACCGCCTGCGCCGATAGCCGTTTCGCCAGTAAACGCGACAGACCCTTCTCCAAGCGCGCCGGCGGCGCCGGCGCGGCCGGTGCCACCGGCGATGATAGACTGGTTGCAACTCTGCTTGAGTTTCATCGTCGTCGAAGGTCTCGACATCCGGCGCCTCGAGTTCATCGAGAATGCCGCTTCTGGCAGTTGGAACGCCGGCCACTGCGTTGATTGGCCGAACTGTGCTTGCAAGGGCCGCGGCCCCGGCAATGCCAAACATTCCTGTCAAAAATAGTCGCCGATCCATGGAAACCTCCCAGTCTTCAACCAGCGATAGAACAAGCTAACGATGGTGAGATAGCGCAGTCGGTGCAAACGCCTAGTGCCGCACGGCGATTGGCGGTGGTCCGGTCGGCCGGAGGGTGTTGCCTCGTCCTCGAAGTGGGATGGCTACCTCGATCGACAAACACCGGAGCTGTCTGAATGGATGGCGGGCCGAGATCAATTAAGATCGAATGACGTCTACGCCATAGCCACGCAATTTCACGCTACTCGCGTTGCAATAAGACTTGACTGCCATCCTACCAGAAGGTAGGTAAAAGTATGAGCAACTTGTCTACCACCTCTGATGACATCCTGGCTTGCGCACGTTCACTGATCGTCGCTGGCGGCTACAACGGTTTCAGTTATGCCGACATCGCTGATGTGGTCGGGATCCGTAAGGCGAGCATCCATCACCATTTTCCAAGCAAGGTCGATCTGGTTCGGACACTGGTTGCGCGGTATCGCGAAGAAACTGAAGCTGGGATGGCAAATGTCGAACTTCACGAATCCGATCCGCTCGAACAGTTGCGGATCTATGCCGGGTATTGGGAAGCCTGCATCGCGAACGCCAGCGCCCCGTTTTGTATCTGCGCGCTGTTGGCAAGCGAGCTCCCCGTGCTGCCCGAGGAAGTTGGCCTTGAGGTCCGGGCGCATTTCCGCTCGCTGTCGGCTTGGCTGACATCGGTGATGGAGCGCGGTGCGCGGCGCGGCCAATTTCGACTGATGAGTACCCCTCGTGCCGAGGCTGAAGCGTTCATGGCGACCGTTCACGGCGCGATGCTTTCAGCCCGGGCCTATGGCGATCCGAAGACATTCGCCGTCGTGACGGGCCCGCTCCTGGAGCGGCTCCGCGCTTCCCCACGGATACGAGCCTAGATCTCAACTAACCATAATAGCAATCACTCCGCGACGTTCGTCGAGAGTCCCTACCTACTAGTCGAAAGGACGATCCAATGACGGTTCACAGTGGCGATCTTTCCCGCGCCAGCCAGGAACAATGGCTCAAGCTCTATTACTTCGCTCGGACGGCGTTCTCGGCTGTCTGGGTGGCGGCTGCCTTTACGATGGGACAGCATTCCGGGGTGGTCGCGGCGGTGTTACTCGTGGCTTATCCTGCATGGGATGCCTTGGCCAATTTTGTCGACGCATCGCGCAGCGGAGGATTGGGACAGAATCGCACCCAGACCATCAACGTCGTGGTCAGTGTGGCGACAACGCTCGCGGTCGTTGTTGCGCTGAAGATGAGCATGAATTGGGTGCTGGGCGTGTTCGGCCTATGGGCGATCCTGTCCGGCCTGCTTCAACTCGGCACCGCCGTCCGCCGTTGGAAGAGCTCTGGTGCGCAGTGGGCGATGGTCCTGAGCGGAGGGCAATCAGCACTGGCAGGCACGTTTTTCATCGCGCAGGCGCGGATGCCGATGCCGCCATCGATCACCAACGTGGCCGGCTATGCCGCAGTAGGCGCCCTCTACTTCCTTGTTTCGGCGGTGTGGCTGAGCGTGAGCCAATTGCGGCGGAAGGCTGCATAGGCCCGCGATCTTAAGCCATTACCGGCGCGATGAGAGATGCTGTTACCTATGGGTCCGGGTTGGACACCATTCCGAAGTGGATAGTGTGCTGAAGGTTCTGCAAAAAGTTTTGGAGAGAGAACGGCGCTTGCTCTGAGGGGCGAGCGGCCATGGCACGGTGGTGACGTTGCGATCACCGATTCCCGTGGAAGGGGAAGTGCCATGACCAATCGAGAAGTTAGACTGAGCAGAGGCGAGTTGAAAGCGTTGCTGTTGTCGGATGAGGACGGCTTTCGCCAAGCATTGCAGAGTGTCGTGCAGGAGGTTCTTGAAGCCGAGATGACGGAGGCGATCGGGGCCGAGAAAGGGGAGCGGACGAGTTACCGGTCCGGCTATTACGAGCGCAAGCTGGTGACGCGGGTCGGGGTGCTGGAGCTTCGCGTTCCGCAGGATCGGGCTGGCCGGTTCTCGACGGAGTTGTTTGAGCGCTACCAGCGTTCGGAGAAGGCATTGGTGTCGGCGCTGGTCGAGATGTACGTGCAGGGCGTCTCGACCCGCAAGGTGAAGGCGGTGACGGAGGAATTGTGCGGCCACTCTTTCTCGGCCTCGACGGTGAGCGAGGCGACGATGCGGCTGGATGAGGCGCTCAAGGCGTTCTTCACGCAGCGGCTCGAGGAAAGCTATCCGTATCTCATTTTGGACGCGCGCTACGAGCGGGCTCGCGAGGCGGGCGTGATCGCCAGCCAGGCGGTGCTGGTAGCGATCGGCGTGGATTGGGAGGGCCGGCGCCAGGTTCTGGGCGTGGAGCTGGCCAACCGGGAGAGCCATTCGAGCTGGCGCGAGTTCGTGACGGGGCTCAAGAATCGCGGGCTCGCCGGCGTCGAGTTCGTCGTCTCCGACGACCATCCGGGGCTCAGGGCGGCAATCCGCGAAGTGCTGCCCGAAGCGGTCTGGCAGCGCTGCTACGTGCACTTCCTCAGAAACGCGCTCGACTACGTGCCGCGCAAGGTCGACGACGATTGCCTGATGGAGCTCAGATGGTTCTACG
>NZ_JAMYOX010000033.1:0-72839 GCF_040320025.1 Mesorhizobium sp. M0808 | reverse complement strand
AATCGGTGATCGCAACGTCACCACCGTGCCATGGCCGCTCGCCCCTCAGAGCAAGCGCCGTTCTCTCTCCAAAACTTTTTGCAGAACCTTCAGCACACTATCCTGATTTCCATAATGACGCTACACGTGTCGGCCCTTGATACCTGCGTGAGGGGAGCTGTGCAAAGACCGGTTCTCGGGGCGCCTCAAGCTATGTCCTTCAACGTGTCCAGCGGCCCTTTCAGAGCCGACCTGGGTTGGATCAACTCCGGCGCAATCAGGAAAATCTGCGGTGCCGCCCGGGGGTTGATCGATCAGCTCGAACTGCAATCAAACAGATTGGCGCGACCGCAAGAACGCCTCCTCAACAGTGGGTCTTGCGATATAGCGGTCTACAACTCGAACCCCGAACACGTTCGCCAATTGTTGACGTATCCGAGAAGACCCTGAGGCATAGCGAGGATTGCTATAGCTCACCTGTCGTGGCATCATGAGTTATAGAAAGGTGCTCTATAACTCATGGTATGGAATTGGGAGCAGGCTGACTGGCCGCATTTTACCTACGATAAGAAGGTATTGGAACCGCTGGAAAGCGAGTTCCTGTTGCGATCGGGCGAGTTCCTGGGCGTCTTTCGTCATGTGGGTGCCAACGATCGCGACCAGATCCGCATCGACCTTATCAGCGAAGAGGCCTTGAAGACATCCGCGATTGAAGGGGAATACCTCAACCGCGAGAGTCTGCAATCATCCTTACGCCAGCAACTTGGCCTGGGAAGCGAGATCAGGCACATTCCGCCGGCCGAGCGCGGCATCGCTGAAATGATGGCCGATGTTTACTTGCATTTCGCCGATACACTCTCGCACCGCACCCTCTACGCTTGGCACAAGATGGCGATGTCGGGTGAGCGGGGTATCGGGACCATCGGCAGCTACCGCCAGCATGCCGATGCTATGCAAATCGTTTCCAATCGGCTGGATAAGCCCAAAGTGCATTTCGAAGCGCCGCCGTCGGCCCGGGTGAAGACCGAAATGGACGCCTTCGCGGCTTGGTTCAACGTAACCGCGCCCAAAGGCAAGATACCGATTCCGGCGTTGACGCGTGCCGGAATCGCGCACCTTTATTTCGAGAGCATTCACCCGTTCGAGGATGGCAACGGGCGCATAGGGCGTGCCCTCTGCGAAAAGGCGTTGGCGCAAAGCCTGGGTGAGCCCAGTCTCATCGCTTTGGCGTACACGATTGAACGCCACCGCAAGGCCTACTACGACAATCTCGAGGCCAGCAACAAGAGCAACGCGATTACGGATTGGCTGCTCTACTTCGCTAAAACGATCCTTGAGGCGCAGCGCGTAACGCTTGCCCGTGTCGAATTCTCCGTCGCCAAGGCCAAGTTTTACGAACGCTACCACGGTCACTTCAACGAGCGACAGGAAAAGGCCATCACCCGGATGTTCCGCGAAGGTATAGATGGTTTCAAGGGCGGTCTCAGCGCCGAGAATTACATCGCCATCACTCAGGCATCTCGCGCGTCAGCGACAAGAGATTTGCAGGACCTCGTTGCCAAGGGTGCACTGATTAGAACTGGCGAACGACGATACACACGTTACGCATTGAACACTCTTGCTGGCCGAGCGTAAACCACAACAGGGACAGAAGAAGCGGGCTGTCGAAGAGCCTGCCTGCCTGGACCGTCAGCACCCAGTAGAAGCCGAACAGCGGGCGAAGCTGATGTTCGACCACCAGCGCGTGGATGAAGGGCAGAAATCGGTTTGATTTGTTCGTCGATGTGACGTACATTGTCTGCGAAACATAGACCACGACAGGAGTGATCCCAATGCCGCGCAAACAGCCCCAGATCGAACGAGAGACGCCCAACCGCGTCGAACGCCTCGGATTCCGGTTGGATGAAGAGACTAAGGATCTTATCGAGCGGGCAGCGCATCTGTCACGACGCAAAGTCAGCGACTTCTGCGTCACTGCGCTCACTGACACCGCGCGCCGCACGATCGCCGAGCATGAGACGTTGGTGCTGTCCGATCGCGACCGCGCGGCATTCTTCGACGCGCTGGTCAATCCGCCAGAGCCGAGTGAGCGGCTGGTCCGCGCCTTGGCCGAGCACAAGCGCCGGGTCGCGTCCTGAGCATGGCGGCGTCTCGGTCAGATTTGAAGATCGAGGCGCTCGCGTCGCATCACGACCGGGACGGCTTTGCCTGCGGCGTCGACAGACTCGACCGTTATCTCCGGACGCAGGCAAGCCAAGATGTGCGGCGCAAGGCGAATGGGGTCTTCATTCTAGTGGAGCCTGATAAACCGGATGTGGCGCTGGGCTATTATACGCTTTGCGCAACCAGCCTTGCACAGGGCGACGTGCCGGCCGCCGCGCGCAAGCACATCCCGCGCTATCCGCTGGTCAGCGCCACGCTGATCGGACGGCTGGCGGTCTCGGAAGCCCGTCAGGGCGAACGCCTGGGTGCGATGCTTCTCGCCGACGCCGTGCGGCGCGCCTATGCGAGCGCGGCCACAGTCGGTTCCTCGATGCTGGTGGTGGATGCCATCAGCGAGCGCGCCGCTGCCTTCTATGAGGGAAACGGCTTCGTGCGGCTGCCGGACTCCCTCCGGCTCGTCCTACCGATGCACGCAATCCAGCAACTGGTGGAGCCATGATCGACGCAGCACCTACATCGCCTAACGCGGAGCCTTCGCCGTCGGACCGCGACGGGTTCGGCCACCCTGTGCTTTGCCGAAGCCCTCAGAAGCATCTCGCACACCCAGTAAAAAGACCCTCTTTCGTCGTGCTACGGCGCCCTGTCAGGTGCTCTGTCGCCCGGGCAGCCGAAGCCGGGCGACAATTTCTCAAACATCGCGTCACAGCATGCCCTGTTGCCTCTTCGACAAAACAGAACCGAAAGAAGGGAGAACTTTGTGTGCAGCGAGTGTGCACGTCGCCCTCTAAACACTGGTTCCTATCCTGATGCCGAATCTATCACTTGATACCTCAGAGTACCCTGAATGATCCAAACGAAATTCGGCAGCGGCATGGTCGGCCTTCAAAGTCCCTTAGCCGGGAAGTTGGTACGGATAGTCGGAATCTTGCAACACCCGTTTCCGAACTGGATTTTGAAGCCGTAAATGAGCGGCTATGATGAACGTGCCGAATGCAAGCAAGGTCGCGGAGGCCTCGAACAGTCGGCTTTAAAGGAGACTACGTCGATGACGAACGTGCGCGCCCTTGTCCTTGAACGCCAGCACGAACTCAAGCTGCGGGACTTCGATCTGCCACAGACCGTCGGCGCGGGCGAAGTTCGCATCAAGATCCATACGGTGGGCATCTGCGGCTCGGACGTGCACTACTACACGCATGGCCGCATCGGCCCGTTCGTGGTCGAAGCGCCGATGGTCTTGGGCCATGAAGCCGCCGGCACCGTCGTCGAAACAGGGGAAGGCGTCGAGCATCTGAAGGTCGGCGACCGCGTCTGCATGGAGCCGGGTATCCCCGATCCCAATTCGCGGGCGAGCCGGCTCGGTCTCTACAACATCGATCCAGCGGTCAGGTTCTGGGCAACGCCGCCGATCCACGGTGTGTTGACGCCCTATGTCGTCCACCCCGCCAACTACACTTTCAAACTGCCCGACAATGTCAGCTTCGCCGAAGGCGCCATGGTGGAGCCCTTCGCCGTCGGCATGCAGGCGGCTGCCAAAGCAAAGATCGCGCCGGGCGACACGGCGGTGGTGATTGGCGCCGGGCCGATCGGGACGATGGTGGCGATCGCGGCGCTCGCCGGCGGCTGCGCCCGCGCCGTTGTTGCAGATCTCGCCCAACCCAAGCTCGACATCGCCAGCGGCTATCAAGGCGTGATCCCGGTCAACATCCGCGACAAGAACCTGGCGGCGGAGGTAAAGCTCCTGACCGATGGCTGGGGCGCCGATGTCGTTTTCGAATGCTCTGGCTCGTCCAAGGCATGGGAGAGCCTGCTCGATCTGCCGCGGCCCGGCGGCGCGGTGGTGGTGGTCGGCCTGCCGGTGGCGCCTGTGGCGCTCGACATTGCCACCGCCTCGACCAAGGAAGTCCGCATCGAGACTGTGTTCCGATATGCCCACCAATATGAGCGGGCAATCGCGCTGATGGGGTCGGGCCGGGTCGACCTAAAGCCACTCATTTCGGCGACCTTCCCCTTCGAAGATTCCATCGCCGCTTTCGACCGCGCAGTCGAAGCCCGGCCCGCGGACGTAAAGCTTCAGATCCTGTTGCCGGATTAAGGGGAGTTCCAAAAGCCCCCGGGCTGTCCTCCCGATCTCCTCGATGTTTCCCTAGCTTTCGTTGGGCGGCCAAAGTTGGCGGCGGCCCTGAGTGCTTTTGATGTTGGTCCACCGCATTTACCGGCGGCGATCCCTCCAAAAACAACTTCATACCCGGCGATGACAGGATCTACCACGAGCAAATCCCTTGAGCGCTGACGGACCCGACACTTGACAAATCGGCGGCCGTCCGACAGTTCTTAACAAAAGGCACAACAAACTTACAAAAGTTCAAGTTGGCACAATCTGGCCGATAGGGAGAAGGCCGATGCGTCTCTGTGACCGAGCGGAGATTTGCACGTGAGCAGCGCTATCCTCACGCGGCCGACTTCCAGGTGGGCCCTACCCCGGTTCATGACGGCCGAGCATCCTTTTCCCTGGCTCGCGCCGATCACGGTGATGCTTCTCGTTTTCGGCATCTATCCCCTCGCCTATTCAGTCTGGCTGTCGTTTCACAAACGCAATGTCGTTTCCCGTCAGCTTGACTTCGCCGGGCTCCACCAATGGACGCGCGCCTTCTCGGATGCGCGTATGTGGCATTCGTTGGAAACCACGCTGATCTACACCTTCGTCGCGCTTGCGGTTCAGCTTGCGCTCGGCATCCTCATTGCCCTTCTGCTTGACACCGATCGCAAAGGTTACGGGGTGCTGCGGGCGCTGATGACACTGCCGCTGGTGGTGCCGCCGGCGGTGACCGGAATGATGTTCCTGCTGATGCAGGACGGTTCTTTCGGTGTCCTGTCGTTCTACCTCTATGCCCTCGACCTGATCTCGCCGGCACAGCCGATCCTGACGCAGCCCGGAACCGCATTGGCGGCGATCCTGCTGGCAGACATATGGCAGTGGACGCCGTTCATGGTGCTCATCATCCTGGCAGGGCTCAGGGCGCTGCCGAAGGAACCTTTCGAAGCCGCCGCGATCGACGGTGCCAACGGCATCCAGACGTTCTTGCGCCTCACATTGCCGATGCTGCGCAAGGTGATAGCGGTCGCGGTGCTGATCCGCGGCGTCGATCTCTTTCGCATCTACGACTACGTCTACATCATCACCGCCGGCGGGCCTGGCACGGCCACCGAGACGCTTTCATTCTACGCTGGCCGTATCTACTTCACCGGAGACTTTCCCTATGCCGCGACCCTGTCGCTGATCGTGCTCGTCGTCTTGATCGTCGTGTCGAACCTCTTCGTCAGGCTGTTCAAGGTGAGGTTCTGATGGAGTCGTCGCGCGCCCAAACGATCGGCCGTGACGTCCTCGCCGTCCTGGTGGTGGCGATCTTTATGTTCCCGATCGCGTGGTGGGCCCTGTCGTCCATCAAACCCTATTCGGCGATCTTCGACCGCAGCGGACCGGTCTACACCGGTTTCACGCCAACGCCGGACAATTACCGTGTGACGTTGCTTGGCGTTTCGCGCGTCGACATCGGCATGGAACAGGGCGGCGAGGCGGCCGGGGTCATCAAGGGTGGCGCCAGTTCCTATGATTCCCGTCAGTCGTTGCTCGATAGCGCCATCATAGCCGTCGGATCGACGGCGCTGACGCTGCTGCTGGCAACGCTGGCCGCCTATTGCCTGTCGCGAATGCAGTTCAGCGGCCAGCAGTCCTTCCTATTCTGGATTCTCTCGCAACGCTTCATGCCGCCAATCGCGATCGTCATTCCGATCGTTTTCATGTTCCGCGATCTCGGCTTGCGCGATACTTATACGGGGCTCATCCTCGTTCACAGTTTGATTAACCTGCCGCTGGCGGTTTTGCTTTTGAAGTCGTTCTTCGACGATGTTCCGCGCGAGATTGATGAGGCGGCGCTGATTGACGGCGCGACGCGCTGGCAGACGTTTCGACGCGTCGTCCTTCCCATGGTCAAGGGCGGCATCGCTGCGACGGCCGTGCTGTGTTTCATCTTTTCGTGGACCGAGTTCCTGCTCTCACTGTTTCTGACAACGTCGATCCGCACTGTGCCGGTGAAGATCTCGACCTTTGTCACATCGACCGCGACCGAGTGGGGCTACATCACAGCGCTCGGCACATCCGCGATCATACCCAGCTTCATCTTTATCCTGCTGGTTCAACGGCATCTGGTCCGCGGCCTCACCCTCGGATCCCTGAAGGAGTGAGGCGCAGACGAGAAGAACGACGACAAAAACGCAATGGAGGAACGATCATGAGCTTCAGTGAACACGACAAGAAGACATTCGTCGCCGATACCTGCAATGACTTTACGGCGCGCCGAATAAGCAAACGCGACTTCATGAGGAAGATGGCGCTCGCTGGTGTCGGCTTTTCCGCCTTCGGATCAGCCATGCTAGGTGGTGGCCGCACCAGTCGGGGGATGCTGGGCCTCGGGGTTGAAGAAGCCCGCGCCCAGGACGCCGATATGCTGAAGTGGCTGGCCGACGTCGGCAAACCATATGCCGGCACCAAAATCCGCTACACTTCGGAAGCGACGCCGCCAACGATCGTTGCCAACCAGCTTGTCGCGGGTGAATTCACCAAGGCAACCGGCATTGAGGTGGAAGTCGAGATCGTGCCGCTGGAGCAGGTTCTCGCCAAGGCGACGCAAGACGTACAGGGCCAACTTGGCACCTACGACGTCTACTATCTCGACCAGTCCTGGATGGCGACATTTGCCCAGGATGTCGTCGATCCGCGCGAGTATTATGACCAGAACAAAGAACTGGCGATGCCCAACTTCGACTGGGACGATTTCTCCAAGCCGCTGGTCGACGGCATCGCCATGTACAACGGCAAACAGTGCGGAATTCCATTCGATATTCCGATCTTCATCCTGATGTACCGCAAGGATCTTTTCGACAAACACAACATTGCGCTGCCGACAGACCTCGACGCCTACCTCAAGGCCGTGCAGGCGCTCACGGAGGCAGAAAAAAGCAACGGCATCTTCGGCACAGCATGCCAGGCGAAGTCCGGCCATTATTCGCTGGAATGCGACTGGACCTTCGCATTGTGGGGCCATGGCGGTTCGATCTTCAACAAAGACAAGAAGTTTGTCGGCAATGACGAGCGCGGCGTGGCCGGGCTGCAATTCTATCAGGAGCTGGTCAAGAACTCGCCGCCCTCCGCGACGACTTGGACCTGGGACGGGCAGGGACAGGCACTGACACAGGGTCAGGCCGCTATGGCAATCACCTGGGGCGAAGATTTCCCCGGCTTCGACGCGAACGATTCCAAGGTCAAAGGCCTGTTCGAGGCCCTGCCCGCGCCCAAGGAGGTTCCTGGCCGTCGCGCCGCCGCCGATTGCGGCTTCAACGAAATCCCGGCCGTTGGTCACCAAGGTGGCTCGACGATTTCGCTGTCGCAATATTCCAAGAACAAGGAAGCAGCATGGCTGTTCATGCAGTGGGTCTGCTCGAAGGATGTGATGGCGCGGGTATCGACGCTCGGCGGCGGCGCCTCGCCGATGCGCAATTCCTCTTTTACAGATCCTCGGGTCAAGGCGAAGGCCGTTGTCGGCCCCGGAACGACACGCCATTTCGACGCGATCAAATACACTATCGACAATCAGATGGGATCTGAGCCGGACATGCCGATCTGGGCGGATCTGTCGAACAACGACATTCCGGTTGAGCTCGGCAAGTTGCTTACGGGCCAAGACTATGGCGGCGATGCCAAGGCATGCCTGGATGCCATTGCCGGCATTGTCGACGGCAAAGTCAAGGACGCCGGTCTTTAGCGGCTAGTCGGTGATTTGGGCGAAGGCGGCTTCGGCCGCCCTCGCCGTTTGGTAATGTGGCGGCAATGGTTCCTGATCTCGTCATCGGCATTGATTCCTCGACCTCGGCAACCAAGGCGATCGCCTGGGACCGCAATGGTCTGGCCGTGGCCGAAGGTCGTGCACCGCTTGCAATGTCCAACCCGCGTTCGGGCTATTTCGAGCAGGATCCGGCCGAGTGGTGGACCTCGACGGTCGCAGCGCTGCGCGCCGTGACGTCAACGGTTTCGCCGGCACGCATTGCCACCCTTGCGATTGCCAACCAGCGCGAAAGCTTCGGACTTTTCGACGAGCAAGGCGAAGCGGTCGGGCCGGCGACGCTCTGGCTCGATGAGCGCGCCCGGCGGAAGGCACGCCGCTTCGGCGAGAGCTTCGGCGCGGCACGCGTCCACGCAATATCCGGCAAGCCGCTGGACGTCATTCCTTGCCTTTACCGCATGATCTGGTTTCGCGAGGAAGAGCCCGAGATTTTTGCCCGGGTGGAGCGAATGGCCGAAGTCCACGGCTATCTGGTCTTTCGCTTGAGCGGCCGGTGGGTGACGTCCACCGCATCCGCGGACCCGATGGGCATACTCGATATGCGAGCTATGGACTGGTCGAACGAAATACTGGAGGCAGCGGGCGTCGCCCGGCGCATGATGCCGGATCTCGCGCGGCCCGGCACCGTTCTGGGTCAACTGACTTCGGAAGCGGCCATTTCGACGGGTCTGCGCGAGGGCACGCCGATCGTAGCCGGCGGCGGCGATGGTCAATGCGCCGGCACGGGCGCTGGTGTGTTGCAGCCGCGATGCGCTTACATCAACCTCGGCACGGCGGTCGTCTCCGGCAGCTTCGGCACGGACTACGTCCACGACCAGGCCTTCCGCACCGAAACGGCGGTCGCCGATGATGGCTATATCTACGAGACGTGCCTTCGCGCCGGCACTTTTCTTGTCGACTGGATGGCGCGCGAGATGCTTGGCGTCGATCTGCATGGTGCAAATGATGCCCTGGAGACGCTCGAGGCCGAAGCCGCTGCCAGCCCGATCGGCGCAGGCGGCATAATGCTCCTGCCCTACTGGCAGGGCGTCATGGACCCACACTGGGATAGTGCGGCCCGTGGTGTGATTGCCGGGCTTTCGGGCTCGAGCCGCCGCGGCGACATCTATCGCGCCGTGCTGGAAGGCATAGCGCTGCATCAGGCCGCGACAAGTCAGCGGGCGGCTGCGGCTGCCGCCCAGACCATCGACCAGTTCATAGCGATCGGCGGAGGAGCGAAGTCCGACCTGTGGATGCAAATTCTGGCGGATGCACTCGATCGTCCCATAAAGCGTTCGACGACCGTCGAAGCCTCCTCGCTTGGGGCGGCGATGGCGGCGGCAAAGGGGGTGGGCTGGTTTTCCACCATCGCCGAAGCGTCGCTCGCAATGGCCAGCGAGCCGGCCAAAACCTTCGAACCGGACACGAAACGGGCCGCGCTTTACGCCGAACTTCTTGCGATCCATGCCGATCTTTGGCCAACGCTTTCAGCCTGGAACCAGCGCCTCGCGGCCTTCATGGAGGCCGATCATGGCTGAAACGACCAACTGGAACGCCTTGATCGAGGACGTTGTCGCGGGACGCTGGACAAATCCCAAGACCGGCGCGGCAGCAGACCTGCCGTTCCAGACGATCGAACTGCTGGAGACGACGGAGGGCCGCGAGGCGGATCTCGTTGCGCCCCTGGCGCTAGGCAGCCGCATCGCTGTTGTGTCGGATATCAACACCGTCGATGTGATGGGCACGCGCGTCGCGAAGGCGCTGCGTGCCATCGCCGACATCGATGAAATCGTGCTGCCTGACGGCCTCGACTGCGATGAGGCAATGATCCAGATGGTCAGGGAGAAGACGCGTCACGCCGACGGGGTCGTGGCCGTCGGGTCGGGCGTCCTCAACGACGGCTGCAAGCATGCAACCTTTCTCGACGAGCGGCCCTATGCCGTCTTCGGCACGGCCGCCTCGATGAATGGCTACGGCGCCTCGACAGCGTCGGTGACCTTGGCCTCCGGGCTCAAGATCTCGCTGCCCTCGCATGCTCCGCGGGGCATCTTCCTGGACCTTGGCGTGTCGGCCGCAGCGCCCGCCTGGCTCAGCGCCGCCGGGCTTGGCGACAGCCTCTGCCGCTCCACGGCCCAGATCGACTGGTGGGCTTCGCATCGGCTGTTCGACACTTACTATTCTGAGGTGCCCTACCTGCTGCAGGCGGGCGATGAGGAGCCGATGCTGGCCCATGCGCCTGGCCTTGCCAGGCATGACGTCACCGCTGTCGGGCATCTCCAGCGCGTCCTGACGCTGTGCTCGATGGGCGTGTGCTTTGCCGGCGTTTCCCATCCCGGGTCCATGGGAGAGCACCAGATTTCCCATTGGGTCGACATGTTCGCGGGAGAGCGTCATCCCGGCACCACGCATGGTCAGCAGGTTGGGGTTGCCTCGCTGGTCATGGCGCGTCTGCAAGCGCGGCTGCTGGACATGAAAGAGCCGCCGCAGGTGAAGCCGACCGCCATCGACGAAGCGGCGATGCTGGCCCGCTATGGCGCGCAGCTTGGACCACTTTGCATTGCCGAGACGAAGAAGACGGCACTCGACGCCAGCCAGACGGAAATCTTCAACCGCAGGCTTGCGGAAATCTGGCCGGCGCTGCGCCAGGAGGTTCGGCCCATGGCAATGCCGGTCGCCCGCATGGAGGCAGCACTCAAGGCTGCGGGAGGGCCGGTCACCGGCGCGGAACTAGGCCTGCCGCGAGCGCTTTGGCACGACGCCATTCACTATTCGCGGGAAATCCGCGGTCGATGGTCCTTCATCAATCTGGCCGCCGATGCGGGACTCTTGGAAGAGTTTCTGGAGAGCGAATGGTGAGAGCGCATCCGATCGCCAATAGCTCGCATAGCGAAAATGCGATCCAACCGGCAAGGGCAATCGAAGGGTAGCAATTTATGGCGTCCGTCACCATCAGCAACATAAAGAAGGACTATGGCGCTCTCTCGATTATCGATGGACTCGATCTCTCGATCGAGGATGGCCAGTTCGTCGTTCTGTTGGGGCCGTCCGGCTGCGGCAAGTCCACGCTGTTACGCATGATAGCCGGTCTCGAGCCCATCACATCCGGTGATATCGCCATAGGCGACAGGGTCGTCAACACGCTCCATCCCAAAGACCGCAATATTGCGATGGTCTTCCAGAATTACGCGCTTTATGCGCACATGACCGTCTTCGACAACATGGCCTTTTCCATGCAGTTGAAGAAACGCCCAACCGAAGAAATCAAACAGAAGGTCGGATGGGCGGCGGCGATCCTCAATCTGACCCCCTATCTGGAACGGTACCCTCGCCAGCTTTCGGGCGGTCAGCGGCAGCGCGTCGCCATGGGCCGCGCCATCGTGCGGGACCCAACTGTGTTCCTGTTCGACGAACCGCTGTCCAATCTCGATGCCAAGCTGCGGGTGCAGATGCGCACCGAAATCAAGGAACTCCACCAGCGGCTGAAGACCACCACCGTCTATGTCACGCATGACCAGATCGAGGCCATGACCATGGCCGATGTCATCGTCATCATGCGCGACGGCCATATCGAGCAGATCGGGCGCCCGCTCGATGTCTACGATCGCCCGGCAAACCTCTTCGTCGCCTCTTTCATCGGCTCGCCCGCAATGAACATGTTCCATGGCGAGGTGGCTTCCGAGCGCGACGCCTGGGTGGTGCGGACCGACGAGCTATCCCTCCCGCTCCCGCCAGGGGCTGCGGTCCGGCCCGGCCAAAAGGTGATCTACGGCATTCGCCCCGAACATCTTCGACCAGTGGCCGACGGGCGCGGCATTCCGGCGAGGATTACGGTTGTCGAGCCGACTGGCCCCGAAATTCACATCTTTGCCAGCATGGGCAACACCGCGATCTGCTCGGTGCTGCATGACCGCATGGAGCTCTCTCCTGGAGCTGTGATCCATCTGGAGCCGGCGCCTGAGCGAATCCACCTGTTCGACCAAGGTAGCGGCGAGCGGCTGGACAAGGGAAGAAGTTGAATGGCGCGGATCATCACCCTCGGCGCCGGCGTCATGGGCTCTGCCATGACGCTTCCGGCCGCTCACGCTGGTAACCGCATCACTCTTGTCGGGACCCATCTCGATGAGGAGATCGTCGGCTCGGTGGCCAGCACAAGTCATCACCCACGCCTCAACATCACTCTGCCTGATGTGGTAACCGCCTGTTCCTGGACCGAATTCGGGGCGGCGATGAACGATGGACCCGATCTGCTTGTACTCGGCGTCTCGTCGGCCGGCATTCCTTGGGCGATCGACCGCATTGCAGAAAGCATCAAGTCGCCCGTGCCGATACTGATGATTACGAAAGGACTTGCAGCAAGCGACGAAGGCGTGGAAATCCTGCCACATCTGCTTGCCCGCGAGATCGAGCAACGCACTGGCTTCTCGGTCCCTGTGATGGCCGTCGGCGGACCGTGCATTGCCGGCGAACTGGCGGCACAGCGCGACACCTCTGTGATCGTGGCCGGGCACGATCCCGACCAGGTCGCCGCGGCGTCCCGCATTCTGCGCGCGCCCTTCTATCATACGCGATCGTCATCCGATCTCGTCGGCGTCGAGATCTGCGCCGCTTTCAAGAATTTCTACACACTCGCCGTTGGTGCTCCCGTCGGGCTGCTCGAGCGCGACGGCAAGGCGCCCAATGGCGCACTCATGCACAACCTAGCCTCGTCACTTTTCTCGCAGTCCCTCGCAGAGATGGCGATTCTGGTCGAAGCTCTGGGTGGAAAGGTCGAAACAGTGCTGGGGCTGGCCGGCTCCGGCGATCTTTATGTGACCTGCCAGGCGGGCCGTAACGGTCGCATGGGGCGCCTGCTCGGCCGCGGCCTGCCTTATTCCGTGGCGAAGCGCGAACATATGAGTTCGGACACGGTCGAGGGCGCGCAACTGGCGCTGGACCTTGGTCCGACTTTGAAGAATATGATGGCCCGGGGTGTACTTCCCCACGATCGCCTGCCGCTGACGACTGCCATCATCGACGCAATTTGCCATGATGCTCCGCTGGTTTTGTCCTTCGACCGCTATCATCGAGGCTAGCGGAGCCGGGAAACTCGATTGATGCCTCATATCCATGAGCACATGGCTCCGCCGAGCCCGCTCTGGACCCGCTGCCGCGGAGTGGACAGGATGATCTGATGGAGAAACCAGCACGAAAGAAACGCGACGGCCGCCATGCCGTAACGAGTTCCGTCACGTCCGATCGCGAGGAAGGGCTGCTCGTGCGCGCCGCCTGGCTTGCTTATGTCGGTGACCTCACCCAGGCGCAAATCGCCAAGTCTCTTGGCCTGACACGCCTTCGCGTCAACCGGATGCTGGCGCATGCCCGTCAGCGGGGGATCGTTCAGATTCGCATCAATTCCAAGGTGGCGAACTGCATCGAGCTGGAGAACCGGCTGCGGGACGCCTATGGCGTTTCCGACCCAATCGTGGTTCCGACACCGCCTGATCCTGCCCTGGTGCCACAGGTCATCGCAGCCGCTGCCGGTGAAGCCCTGTCGCATAGAATCCGTGACGGGATATCGGTGGGCGTGGGATGGGGACGGACGCTCCAGCTTAGTCTGCGGTCAGTGACCGTACGCCCCGTCAGAGGGATGTCGGTCGTTTCCCTGCTCGGCGGGCTCACGCGTGGATCGGCGATCAACATCTATGAAATCGCGTCGCGGCTCGCGGCGCTTTTCGATGCGGAATGCTTCTACATCGCGGCACCGGTGTTCACGGATACGGAGGCCACGCGCGATCTGCTTATGCGCCAGTCCATTCTGGAAGACGCCTTCACCCATGCCCGCGACGTTGACGCCGCTTTCGTTTCGGTGGGCGCGGTGCACAAGGACGCCACCATCTTTCGGATCGGACTGGTAGGAGACGATGATCTCAGATCGCTCCGCGAAGCCGGGGCGGTCGGCGATATTTGCGGCCACTGGATCGGCGCCGACGGACAACTCGTCGATCACCCGCTAAACAGCCGTGTCATCGGCCTCGCCCCCGAACATCTGCGCGACGTCGACACTGTGATCCTGCCCTCCGGCGGCCTCGACAAGGTTCCGGTCCTGCGCGCCGTGTTGCGTCTGGGAGTGGTCGATGTGCTGATCACCGACGAGAAAACCGCTGAGGCGATCCTTGCGGAAAAGCCGTAGCGCAGACGGGTCGCGGCGAGGAATTGTCTCGCACCTGAATGGTGCCAAGCTGGGCCGCGCGAGCAGTGCCTGCGCAGAACGGATACACTCACTACCTATTAGCGCCGATACGCATCGCGTCATCTGCCGGAAGACCATTGCCACGGATCGCCTTGAAGACGGGACGCTGACGGTCAATCTGGGGCCGCTGGTCGCGGCCGACTTCGACTAGGTCTTGTGTCGAGAGTATCGCGCGCCAAGGCGCAAGCCTCGCCCGGCGAAAAACGTGCCTGAGCATAGGCAGCATGTCGCCCGTTGAAGTGCAAGGTGCCGGTCAGTGATATTTCGATCGGCGCACCCCATATGAGCGGAAGAGTGTCGTAAGGATTTGCCTATGTTGATTTCGCGTTCGGGACGGTTTGCAGTTTTGCTCGTAGGGTTGTTGCTGGCGTTTTTCATGGTCGCTGTGGATCATGCCGATGCGCGCCGAGGCGGCAGCTTTGGCAGCCGCGGCACGCGCACTTTCCAGTCGATCCCGCCGACCAGAACGGCACCACAGCCGGCCGCACCGGTCGAGCGTTCGATGACGCCCAATACCGCAACCAACAATACGGCCCGCCAGCCGCAGGCATTCCAGCGCCCAGGCGTCTTCAACGGCCTCAGCGGGCCGATGATGCGGGGGCTGCTTCTCGGTGGTTTGATCGGCGTTCTTTTGGGCCATGGTTTCGGCGGCTTGGCCGGCATGTTGGGTCTTCTGCTTCAAGTACTGCTGATCGGCGGCGTGATCATGCTGGCCATCCGCTTTTTCCGCTCGCAATCGGCGTACAATCCAGCGCCCACTACGGCTCGTGCCTCGGGGGGCACAGGGAGTTTTGGGCGAAACGCAGCAGCCCGACCCGAGCCGAGCAACGCCACAGCTTTCCCTATTCCAGGCATCGGGTCAGGATTTGGCGGAACGAGCCAAGCCACCGCTTCCGATGAGATCACACTCACCAAAACCGACCTCGACACGTTCCAGCAACGGCTGACGGAAGTTCAGGAAGCATTCGGGCGCGAGGACCATGCCGCCTTGCGCCGGTTGGCAACGCCAGAAATGGTCTCCTATCTGTTCGAGGAACTTGCCGATAACGCCAAAAAGGGCCTCAGGAACGAGGTATCGGATGTGGGCCTGCTGGAGGCCGATATTGCGGAAAGTTGGCGGGAGGGTGACCGCAACTTCGCGACGGCTGCTTTGCGATATGAATCTCGCGACGTGACCCGCGATCGCATAAGCGGCAAGATCGTTGAGGGCCAGGCCGATCAGCCGACGGAGACGACCGAACTGTGGACCTTCATGCGCCAGAACGGCGGGGACTGGAAGCTCGCCGCGATCCAGCAGCCTGGCTGATTTGCTTGCCGTGATTAAAATGTCTGCCCAGAGGTTGTTCAGGTTTCGTGCTACCACTCGAAGGCCAGCGCCCTTTCCGCGCGCTTGATCTTGTCTTCGTCTTCAATCCGTCCCGGACTGATGCGGTAGCTCAGCAGGGCGCGCCGGCGTCGCCTTGGGCGGGTCTGTCAATCGATTCTTCAGCACATCAATGAGGCTTACGGTGATGGCGATCACCGCGGGGCCGAGAACAAGGCCGGATGCTCCGAACAAGACAATGCCGCCGACCGAGCCGATAAAGGCCACCACGGTGTGGAGGCGCAACCTGTTCCCGACAAGCATCGGATAGAGCAGATTGTCGATGCCACCGACAATGACGCCGCCCCAGACGGTCAATATCGCCGCGCTGGCCCAAGCCCCCTCCAGAGCGAGATAGACCGCCGCGGGCACCCAGATCACGAATGCCCCGAGCACAGGCACGATGGCAAGAAGTCCCATGACAAGGCCCCAAAATACCGGCGTGGGCAGACCGAGCCACCAGAACATCAGGCCACCTAATGTTCCCTGGACGGCGGCGACGAACACGGTGCCGAGCAGTGTCGCATGAACGGTCTCTGCAAAGCGGGACAAGATGTGCGCTGTCTCGGGAGCGCGCAGGGGCGAAAGCCCCGCGACGGCTTGCAGGCCGTGTTGGCGATCCCGCAGAAAATAGAACAGCAGATAAAATGTCAGGCCGAACATCGCGACCTGATAGATGGACCCACGCAACAGCGATGTGCTTTGTCCCGTCAGCCATTGTACGAATGCGGCGACCGAACCGGCCGGATCGAATTGGTTCTCAATCCATTGGGCAATGGTCGAAAGGGTGGGATAGTCAGACATGAAGCCGTCTGCGTCCCAACCACGGACGACCTCCTCCAGATAATTGGCTCCGTTTACCGCTTCGCGAACGAGCTGTTGGGCGACGAGTACCAGCGGCAGGCCGACGGCAATCGCAGCAACGCTTACAGATATCAATGCGGCCAGGTTTCGATTTCCGACCCGTCTCTCAACCCATCGATGAGCCGGAGCCAGGATGATTGCCAGGACGAGCGCCCAGGTCAGTGCCGGCAAAAAAGGCCACGCCAGCAGATAGCAGACATATAGACCGATCACCGCCGCTGCGAGGACGCCGAGCAGTCTCAATTGTTTCACGTCGGCTATCTGTTTCAGATCAGGCAACCTTTCGCTGTCTCGCAAGCCCAGCGAGCCTAATTGGTTTCTTGAAAAAAGGGCAGCGTCGGCCGCGGCGCCCTGCGGTGAAGCTGCAAGGAGCGCTTGGCGTGATCACCGAGGCGGGTCAGCTCAAAGGATTGACGATGAAAATCGGCTTTCGCGCTGACGCCGGCGTTGATGAGCGCGCCACCAGGTGCATTGGGAATTTCTCGCCTAGGAGCCACGATCCGGCCGAGATGACGAGGAATATTGCCGGACTGAGGCCCAGCCATGCAAAAGGGAAGAACAGCCCCTGCCCTGCTTACCGGCGTTCCAGAGGCTTCAGAACTCTGCACGTATAATGTCTCGGCAAGCCAGAGCAGCTTCTTCAGTCAGAGATGCGGTTTGCGAAACGCCTGCGCCGGTCGGGCAACCTTGCTCCAGCCGTTCAGCGGGCTGATCCGGTCTCATGAATCACTGCTTCAAGATCAATGTCTGTACCAGATTGCGCTGAAAGACGCCGATAGAAGGCCGAAGCAGGCTCACGACCGGCCTCGCGGAGGTCGTAGAATTCGAGCGCGCGCTCGACCACATCCGTAATCGTGCGGTTTTCACGGCGAGCCAGCCGGCGCGCAAGATTACGCGCCTTGCCGCTACGGACTGAGAGCTGTGGATCGGCCATATCGGATCCCTTCGCGGCATTATTTAGACCGACTTCATTTAGACCCACTTCGCTTGCCAGCAAAGATGGCTGGTGTTGGCCTGCTGCCGCACGAGCGATTAACGCCACAGCTGAGGAAGGAGCCGCCATAATATTCGCGCTCCTATTCGAAGGAATAGGTAAACCCTTGGCCTGAGGCGCCAACCGTGACCTTTGTCATCTTTTCACCAGCGAGCGACCGGTTCAGCACGCCGCGGCTCAACTCCGGGAGGAGCGTGTTGGTCAGAATTGCGTCAATCATCCTGCCGCCCGATTCAATTTCCGTGCAGCGGGTCTTGACCAGATCCATGACACCGTCGCCGATTACCAATTCCGCGTCGTTGGTTGCACGCAGCCGGCGAGCAATCCTAGCAAATTGATGACGGGTGATCGCTTCGATCATCGAATCGGAAAGCGGAAAGTAAGGGATGGTCACCACCCGGCCAAGAAAGGCCGCTGGGAAGACCTTCAGCAACGGGCTGCGTAACGCAGTGTCCAGTTCGTCGAGCCCTGCCCGTACCGCGCCATTCCTTGTCCGGTCCATGATGACTTCGGAGCCGACATTCGACGTGAGAAGGATCAGCGTGTTCTTGAAATCGATCCGTCGACCTTCACTGTCGTCCATCATCCCTTTATCGAAGACCTGGAAGAAGATTTCGTGCACGTCCGGATGCGCCTTCTCGACTTCGTCGAGCAGGATCACCGAATAGGGCTTGCGCCGTACCGCCTCGGTGAGAATTCCGCCTTTGCCATAGCCGACATATCCGGGCGGCGCGCCCTTCAAGGTAGAGACCGTATGCGCCTCCTGGAATTCGGACATGTTGATCGAGATCAGGTTCTGCTCTCCGCCGTAAAGCGTTTCGGCCAGTGCCAAAGCGGTTTCGGTCTTGCCGACGCCCGAGGGGCCGCAAAGCAGGAATACACCCACTGGCTTTTCCGGAGCGCCGAGACCGGCGCGGCTGGTCTGCACGCGCTTGGCGATCATCTCCATGGCGTGATCCTGTCCGACAACGCGCTCGGACAGAGTGACCGCGAGCCGCAGCGCCTTCTCCGTCTGACTCGACAGCATCCGCCCCGTCGGGATGCCCGTCCAGTCCTGAACCACGGCCGCCACGGCGTTGCGGTCGACCGATGGCAGGATCAGCGGTGTTTCGCCTTGCGCCTCGGCCAGTTCGCTCATCAGTTCGCGCAGCCGAGCGAGATCGGCAGCCGGATCGGGAGGCGGAGGACCACCTGCCGCCGGAACCTTCGTCCCGGCATTGGACAGTTCGGTCTCCGGCACCTCCCCGCTCTCTGTCTCCGTGGCGGCCTCCTGCCCTTCCACGGCATCGAGCGGCACGCCGTCGCCGCGGAGCCTGGCACGCAATTCGAGTATCTCGGCCACCAGCGCCTTTTCGCGCTCCCAGCGCTGCTGCGCGGCTGCGAGCGTGCGTTCGGTCTCGGCAAGCCCGGCCTCGACTCGTGCCTGTCGCTCGGCCACTTCGATGCCGATTGCAGCCTCGCGGCCGATAATGCCGCGCTCGACCTCCAGCGCCTGGCGGCGGCGCATGATGTCCTCGACCTCGGCCGGCGTGGCGTGCTGCGATACCGCGACACGCGCGCAGGCGGTGTCGAGAAGGCTGACCGCCTTGTCCGGCAGCTGCCGCGCCGGGATGTAGCGATGTGATAGGCCGACTGCCGCGTCGATCGCCTCATCCAATATCTGAACCTTGTGGTGCTGTTCGAGGACGCCGGCCACGCCGCGCAACATGAGGATGGCTACCGGTTCCGAAGGCTCGTCGATCTTTACCACCTGGAAGCGGCGGGTCAGTGCCGGGTCTTTCTCGATGTGCTGCTTGTATTCCGCCCAGGTCGTGGCCGCTATCGTGCGAAGCTCGCCGCGTGCCAGCGCCGGCTTGAGCAGATTGGCAGCGTCGCCGGTTCCGGCAGCACCACCGGCGCCGATCAGGGTGTGGGCCTCATCGATGAAGAGGATGACCGGCGCTTCAGAGGATTGGACTTCGTCGATTACGGCCTTCAGCCGTTTTTCGAATTCACCCTTTACGCTAGCGCCTGCCTGCATCAATCCGACGTCGAGCATGCGCACGCTCACTCCCTGCAGTGGGGGCGGCACATCGCCTTTGGCGATGCGCAGAGCAAAACCCTCCACGACTGCAGTCTTGCCGACGCCCGCCTCGCCGGTCAGGATCGGATTGTTCTGCCGGCGTCGCATCAATATGTCGACAATCTGCCTGATCTCCGGATCGCGGCCGACGACCGGGTCGATCTTTCCATCGCGGGCGCGCTGGGTCAGGTCGGTGGCGTATTTGGCCAGTGCCGAATCCCCGCCCGGAGCCCGCCGCGGCGCCTCTGTCGCGGTGACCGTTGGCGCAGCGCCGGCTTCGAGTGAGCCCTCCGTGACATCGGCGAAGCGCGCCACGACGGCGTCGGCGTCGATCTTGTCGAACTCGCCGCTGATCTTCGACAGCAGGCCTTCCAGCACCGGTGTCTTCAGGCAAGCAAGCAGAACATGTGCGCTGCGGACCTCCTCCAGTCCGAATTCCAGTGTTGCCAGATTCCAGGCCTCCTGGATGGCGTGGAAGATATGGTCGGAAAACTCTTCGATCGAAGTTGCGCCATAAGGCAGCTTGTCCACCGCGCGCGTCATATCGGCCGCGAGCCGGCTCGCATCCACTCCCGCATCGGCGATCATCATCTGCACATCCGAGCGGTCGGAGAGCACAAGTTGTTCGATGAAGTGGACAAGTTCGACGTAGGGGTTGCCGCGCAGCTTGGCGCTGTCTGCCGCAGCCTTGAAGGCCCGCAAGCCTACAGGATTGAGCTTGCCGACCAGTTCCTTGCGCTTGAAGCTCTGCGATGACCGGCGCTGTTCCATCGAACGTGCTCCTGCATTCTGCAAGTTGATAACCTGCCACATAAGCAGCCGCTTGACAAAGTCGGTGATGAACGAAGGCTTTGGTGCCCGATTTCGCCGGGTCCTGCCATTTGTGAAAGGTCTCGCCTCACCGACTACAAACAACCACGCGACCGGCAGGCCCGATGCGATGGCTTTCGGATGCTGAGTTCGGCAGTTACGCCAGCGATTTCAGCACTCAAGAGTCGGCTAAGTTAGCTTTCGTTAATTTTTCAGCGATCGCTGAATTGTGGTGAGGTGCAGCCGTGTGATAACGTAAAGGCAGGCATGGCCTCAGGGCCAGTCACTGGGGGATCGGTGTGATAGATATCGCACTCTGGCTTGCTCCGCTCGACGGTGAAAATCCGTCCGGCGAAGATTTGCGCAACGATCGGATGTTTCATGAACTGGAGCGCCTGACAGAGCCTCAGGTCAAGGTTGTCCATGATGGCAACAACAAGCCAGTCTCGCAAAGCACCATTCCCGTCGACTGGCCAGCAGTACTCACCAAGGCCGAGGAATTGCGCGCGCGTGGCCGCGACCTGCGCCTGATTGTCATTGTCACACGCGCACTGGCCAACGAGCAGGGACTGGCCGGGTTGGCGCAGGGTCTGACGCTTATTGGGCGGACATTCGACCAGCATTGGGAAACCATGCACCCGTCGCTGCGGCCCAACACGCCGCCTCGCGAAGCGGCCTTGCGCCGCATCAACGCGCTGCTCGACGTTCAAAATGGTCAGGACGGGCTGCTGGCCAACCTGCGGCAAATGACTTTCTTTGCGCCACGCTCGATCGGGCCGATCAGCGGACGCGACCTGGAACAAGCTGCGCTCGACGATCGTGTCATGCTGCAAGAAGCAGCGTCAGGGTTGAATGCGGCCGAAAAAGCAACGCTTGTCAGTGCGCACGGACAACTGTTGAACCGGGTCCGTGCCGGGTGCGCGGCACAGGCGGACCAAGCCAATGAGGAAATGCATTCGCTCATTACCAATGCGCGGGCAGCGGTCGCGGCACTGGAAGCCGTCGAGACAGCCCTCAACGCTCACCTTGAGGGCAGCGGCGGCACCACTATCCCGGAATTGAGACGGTTCCTGCAGCGTTTGCTAACAACCCTCGAGCGCAACTCGGCTGCCGGCGCGATGGCAAATGGCGCAGTAAAGCCGTCCGCTTCGCCTGCAGAACCGGTAATGCCTGCCCGAAACGGTCATGGAGCCGATACTATGGCAAGTGTGGCTAGCTACGCTGACTCGAGCACCGCACTTCCCGACCGGATTACTTCGCGCGACGACGTGGTGAAATGCCTGGACCTCGTGGTCGCCTTTTATGACCGCACCGAACCGTCCAGTCCGATTCCGCACCTCGCCCGCCGTGTACGCCGGATGGTGCATATGGATTTTGTTGAACTGATGGAAGATCTCGCCCCGTCGGGATTGAAGGAATTCCGGCTTCTTGCCGGCGTTCCCGATGCCAAGAAGACGGTCCAGAAGGATGAAAGGTAGCAAGCCATGCCAGCCGAAAGCAAAGCGAAGGTCATCGAACGCAATCGAGCGCCGCGGGTGCAGATCGCCTATGATGTGGAAACCTACGGCAGTCCGACGACAATCGAACTGCCGTTCGTCATGGCCGTGATGGCCGACCTTTCGGGCGCTTCGCAGACCAAGGAAGCGATGAAGTCGGTGCTGGACCGCTCCTTTGTCGAAACCGACGCGAACCGGTTCCCACGTTTCATGGAAGCGCTCGGACCGCGCGTGAAAGCCCGCGTGAAGAATACGCTGCCCCAGGCTGAGGGCGCCGAGCGCGACGAGGAACTGGCGCTTGATCTTACCTTCACCAAGATGGGCGATTTCGCACCAGACAAGATCGCCGAGCAAGTTCCGCAATTGGCCGAAATCCTCAAAATGCGTCGCCAGCTCGAGGAACTTCTCGGCTTCATGGACGGTCGCGTCGACGCCGAAAAGCGCATTGCGCAACTTCTCAATAACGAGCCGCTTCTTGGCAGGATCGCCAGCCAGGCACTGGCCGACGACGATAAGGCAGGGGAATGACCATGGCCGAACAGCAAAAGACTGCCGCCGTCACCGCCGCGGCCGAAGCCATCGACCTTGGCGAATTCAGCGACCTCCTCGAGAAGGATTTCAAGGTCAAGAAAGACGACAGCGAGAAGCTGCAGCAGCTCGTGCGCAATCTCGCGCTTGCGGCGCAATCGCGGTCCGATACCACCACCATCTCGTCCAATGCGATCAAGTCGATCAAGTCGCTGATCGCCGGGATCGACAAGATGCTGTCGGAACAGGTCAACGAGATCCTGCACGCGCCGGAAGTGCGCGAAATCGAGGGCACATGGCGCGGCCTGTGGTATCTCGTCAACAATACCGAGACGGATCAGAAGCTGAAGATCCGGGTGATGAACATTTCCAAGCAGCAGCTGGCCGACACGCTCGAAGATTATGAGGGCCAGATGTGGGATCAGAGCCCGATCTTCAAGAAACTCTATACGGACGAGTATTCGATGCTTGGCGGCGAGCCTATCGGCTGTGTGATTGGCGCCTACGAATTCTCCAACCACCCGCGCGATGTCGGTCTTTTGCGCAACATCTCCGGGATCTGCGCCTCTGCACACACGCCGTTCATCGCAGCTGCCTCGCCGCGCCTGTTCCGTATGGACAGCTGGCAGGAATTGCCGAACCCGCAAGACCTGCAGCAGATCGTCTCAAACCCGGCCTATGCCTCGTGGCAGTCACTGCGCGAGAGCGAAGACGCGCGCTACATCGGCCTGACCATGCCTCGCGTTCTGGCAAGGCTGCCGTATGGGACGGATACCGTTCCGGTGAAGAGCTTCACCTTCGAGGAGGAAGTGCAGGGCGATCACAACAAATATGTCTGGATGAATGCAGCCTTCCCGATGGGCGTGAATATCAACCGCAGCCACAAGCTCTATGGCTGGGGCACGCAGATCCGCGGCGTCGAAAATGGCGGCACGGTCCTCAACCTGCCGGTGCACAGCTTCCCGACCGATGATGGCTCCATAGCGATGAAATGTCCAACGGAGGTCGCCATCGACGACCGGCGCGAGGCGGAACTGGCCAAGCTCGGCCTGATGCCCATCCTGCATCGAAAGAACACCGATCTCGCCGCCTTCATTGGCGCCCATTCGCTGCAGGACGACGAGACAAGGGCGGGACGGCTGGTGGACCCCGATGCGCAGGCCAACGAGCGGCTGAGCGCCAACCTGCCCTACCTTTTCCCGGTCTCGCGCTTTGCCCACTACCTCAAGGCGATCGCGCGCGACAAGGTCGGCTCGTTCAAGGAGCGCTCCGACATGCAGATCTGGCTGACCGAATGGATCAACCGGTATGTGCTGGCCAACCCGGCCTTTGCCGACGACAAGGCGCGCGCCAAGCGCCCGCTCGCCGCCGCCGAGGTTCAGGTGGACAGCGTGGAAGGGCGCCCCGGCTACTACAATGCCCGCTTCTATCTGCGCCCGCATTATCAGCTGGAGGGTATCAATGCCTCGCTCCGACTGGTTTCGGAACTTCCGTCGGTGAAGACTTGATTTGCAGCAACAACATCTTGGTTTTGAAAGCGGTGGAGAAAGAAAATGCCCACAAATACGAAGATTGATGGCTTTCTAAAGGTTCCGGATATCAAGGGTCCAAGCACTCGAGATGGCCATGAGGATGAAATCGAAATCCATGGCGTCGATTACAAGATGATCGCACCCTATGATCCAAATTCGCTCTCGCGTCGCGGTCGTGTGTCCTTGGGTATGATCAAGTTCACCAAGCACTATGACAAGGCTTCGCCCTACCTGAAAAAGGCGCTGTTCGAAAACAAGGCCCTGGACGAAGTCGTGTTTTCGGCACGGCGGACCATTGATGGCGAGACCAAGGATTACCTGGTCGTCACACTCACCGACGCCTCGATCATGGAATACGACATGTCGCAGGCCGAGGATGAGGAGGACCTGATCGAGGAAGAGGTCAGCTTTGCCTACAAGAAGATAAAGTTCGTCTACGACGACAACGACGAAATCGAAATGGATGTCTATGTCGGCAAGTGAGGCCCGGCGGCCCGGCGCGGACAAGTCGCTGGGTAGCGGCAGTTCGCGAGCAAAGCGCGAAGCAGTCCAGCCCTCTCTATGGGACCGCCTCGTAAACGATCTGCCGGGTATGACTTCCGAGATAGACGGGCTGCGCCAGGCCTTGCAGGACGAGCTTGGCGCGGAGCGGCTGGACAATCTGGTTGCGGCCAGTGCGCGGCTCATCGACGCGGACGCGGAGTTGACGGCCGACCAGAAGCGGCGTCTGCATCGCCTGGCCTTTCAGAGCCAGCACCGCGCTGAAATCGAAAGCCGCGGCGTGGTGGTGTCGGCTCGTGTGCTCAAGGAAGCCGTGCGGCGCGACGTCGAGGCCTTGTTCAATACCGAGCGCTTCGAGGCCATTCCGCTTCTTTCCGATCTTGAAAGCGAGCAGGCCGCGGACAACCCCCCGGGGCTCGCTGATTTTCCGGAGGTGCGTCGCAGCGTCGTCAATTACGGCGTGCCTTCCTTCTCGGGCCGTTCCTCCCGCGACTTTGATCGCGAGGCCCTTGCGCGCGAGATCCGCTCGGTGCTTGCCACCTTCGAGCCGCGTCTCAAGGACAGTGCAACAAAAGTTACGGTAACCCTTGGCGACAAAACCGTGGGCCTGAAGATCGAGATAGATGCGGTGTTGATCATGACGCCGACGCCCGAACGCATGCGCCTGCGCACCACGATCAATCTCGATAACGGCTTGGCTCGGACCGAATTTAGGGAAGCCTGAGATGGACCGGGTCTTCGTAGAATATTACGAGGAGGAACTGACCCATATCCGTGCGCTCGCGGCAGAATTTGCCGACATGCATCCGGCGGTGGCGCGCAACCTTTCACTCGATACGGTCCCCTGTCCGGACCCCTACGTCGAGCGGCTGCTTGACGGCGTTGCTTTCTTGGCCGCGCGGACCCGGCTCAAGGTCGATGCGGAACGCTCGCGTTTCTCGCGCGCCGTCCTTGATGTTCTCTATCCCGATCTTGTCACGCCGGCGCCGGCAACGGCCATGGTGGTGCTCAAACCCGGCCAGCAGGTCCAGACAATGATTGGGGGTCATGTCGTCAAGCGCAATACGCGTCTGGTTTCCAGCCTCCAGCCTGGCCTGTCGACGCGTTCCACGTTCACCACCGCCCAGGACATGACGCTGTGGCCGATTGCGATCACGTCGGTCGGCTATTTTCAGGATCGCAGCGCCTTGGCGGCAGCCGGCATCACGCGGATCGGCGGTGTGGATGGCGAGGCGGCGCTTCGCATCACGCTGGCTCGTACCGGAAAAGGCAAGCTCGACGAACTGTCGCTCGACCGGCTTGATCTCTATTTTGCCGCGCGCACCAAGGCACCGCTGCTTTTCGACGCGATTTTCGGCGCCTGCTCGGCCCTTGGTACACGACCGGAAGGCAAGGCCAACCCGATATCGGCGTTGCCGGTACCTAAAATGGTCGGCATCAGCGATGACGAGGCGCTGATGCCTCGTACACGTCCGACGTTCGAAGGATACCGTCTTCTGCGCGAATACTTCATGATGCCGGAGCGCTTTCACTATGCTCGGATTTCGGGGTTGCAGCCCATTGTGCGCAGATGCACAGCCGAGCTCGAGATCATCTTCATCTTTAGGCGTCCGGTGCCTGAACTTGCCGATCTGACGGCGGCCGATTTTGAACTTTTCGCAACGCCGATCATCAATCTGTTCGAGCGTGAGTGCAACGTCGTTGAGCTCGATCCGCGCAAGACGCGGCAGGTGCTGCATGCCGACCGCACGCGAGCGCGGGACTTCGAAATCTATCGGGTTATCCGCGTCGAGGACGCCGACAGTGAGGGGAGCGACGCCGCAATCCCGGAGCTCTTCAGCCTGGGACAGAACCGCGGCAGCGGTTGGGTTTATTCCACCGAACGGCGCCCACGCCGCCCGACGGAGGAGGAACGGCGCGACGGCCTCACCCGCACTTCATACACGGGCGACGACGTTTTCCTGGCGATTTCACGCCCCGCGGAAAGTCCGCCGAACCGGCCGCTGAAGCGCGTCGACATCGTGGCGCTCTGCACCAACCGCGATCTGCCGATCCTTGACGACAACCCTACCTTGACGCTGGAAGCCGGCGATCCGGTCGAAACAATCCGGCTTCTCGGCGCATTGCGCCCGCCTCGCCCAGCCATCCCCGCAGCGTTGCCGTCGGGCGCGGCGGGTGAATCGCGAGCCGACAATCTCGCCTGGCGGCTTGTATCGCAACTCGCGCTCAACTTCTTAAGCCTTGCAAACGAAGGTCGCGGCGTCGATCCGCTGCATGCGCTGCTTGAGCTATACGCCGACAGGGGAGACCCGAGCCTCGCCCGCAATGTGCACTCGATCGTGCGCATCGATTCCCGGTCGGTCATCGAACGACTGCAGATCGATGGGCCGATGTGCTTCGGACGAGGCACGGAGGTGACATTGCATGTCGATCAATCGGTCCTGGCGGGGCAGAGCACCTTGCTGCTTTCGGCCCTGCTGGCACGGCTGTTTGCCCGTCATGCCGGAATAAACGGCTTTGTGCGAACTCGCACATGGCTGCTGCAGAAGCAGGAGGATGTGCCATGGCCGATGACGCCCGGCAATCGCTACCTGATCTAGACAAGCCTGGTCGGTCCGAAGAGCTGTCGGATGCGTTCGACTTCTTCGAGCTGTTGCGCCGGCTCGAACGGAGAGGCGGGCTGTTCGGCTATTCCGGCCCGCCGGAGCGCGAACCCTCGCGGCTCGGGCAGCATGTCCGTCTCAGCTTTTCCGCCAAGGACCTGGCAGAATTCCGCGAAGCGAAGGACAAGGTCCCCGCCCGGGTTACAGTCGCCAACATCGGGCTGATGGGACCTGAAGGTCCGATGCCTTTGCATTTGACGCGCTGGGTGCTCGATCGTCTGTCGCAGCGCTGGTTCAGCGGCGCCGATTCACAGCAGACCAGCGACACGACGTTCATCGACTTCGTCAACATTCTTCAGCACCGTATGATCGCCCTGTATTATAGAGCGTGGGCGGATGCGCATCCGGCGGTTCAGGTCGAACGCGCGGTCGGTGGGCGCGTTCGCGCCATGCTTGAAGCCATGGCAGGGATAGGGCTTCCCGGCACCCAGAACGCCGATCTGGATGCCGTGAAGCTGCGCCAGGCCGCTTCGCTTGCCAATCAGGTCGACGGCCCTGAGCGGCTGACGCTATTTCTGGCAGAGGCGTTCAAGGTGCCGGTCCAGATCAGGGAGTTCATCGCTGCCTGGATAACCATACCAGCCGCGCTTCAGACCCGCCTTGGCAAAGCCTACGCGGGGCTTGGTCGGGGAGCGACGATCGGTCCGCGCGTCTTCAACCGTCAAAGCAGGCTCGAGCTCCGCGTCGGCCCACTGGGCTATGAGGACTTCAAGGCGTTCCTGCCGGGCGGTCAACGCCTCAAATTATTCAAGCAAGCCGTTGGCGACATGGTTGGCGAATCGCTCGACGTCGATCTGCGCATCGTGCTGGCGCGCGATGCCGTTCCGCCGCCGCGTATTGGAACCGTGCAACTCGCCCGGACCGCGTGGCTTGCGCGGCCCGCTGAAAGGGGCGATGCTGACGACATGCAGCTGCGGACATTAGTCGGCTGGCGGCAGGAAGGGGCGGAGGTCGCGGCATGAGTCTGCTGCTGACGCTGGAGCAAGGGCCACGCACCCAGGCGGTACGGCAGGCCTGGCTTGACGAGGGGGAACTGGTGATCGGCCGCAGCGCGGACGCCGGCTGGCAGATCGACGATCCCGACATGTTCGTTTCACGCGCCCATTGCAGGATCACTGGTGGGCGCGACGGATATTTCGTCACCGATACCTCGAGCAGCGGATTGTTCATAGACGACTCCGACAGGCCGCTCGGTGCCGGCAAGTCGACGCGCCTTCGCAATGGAATGCGGCTGAGACTGGGCGACTACATCGTGTATGTCGATCTGCAGACGTCGAGCCCTCAAGCCACATCTGCAGCAGCCGCAGCGCCAGTTCCGGAGCGCTCGCGGCCGGCGTCTCGGGCACCGGTCAGCATCGGCCGGGACGATTTCTTTTCAGCCGCCATGGAAGAAGAGCCGCAGCGGCCACGTCCAGCCGAGCTGCCTAACCCGTTCGAGCAGCCGATCCCGGGTGCGTTTGAACGCGCCAATTCCAGACAGCGAAGCTCGCCTGCTTTCGACGACCCGTTCAGCCTCGATCCGGTTTCAACGCCCCTGTCAAAAAGCGCCGACGCCTACCTGGAACCAGACAGCACCCCCAGCCACGCGGACCCATTCGGCCTCGACCCTATGTCGTCCCCTAAAGGCGCAACGGAGCCCGCGACGGCAAAGCTGCCGGAATTCAATGACGACTTCGGTTTTGGTCCAGCCGCGGCGCCCAGCCCGGGAAGAGATGCGGGCTCGACCGGTCAGCGCGAGCGCGACGCCCACCCACTGCAATCGGGCAATCCCTTGGAAGTGCCCGTGCGAGCGGCAGATGCCCCTCCCCCAATGCGGGCAGGCGCAGCCGCCAGCCCCGCCCGCCAGCCGCCTGCGAGGCAGCACGCCGACATGGCGCTTCGCACCGCATTCCTGCGCGGCATGGGCGTCGCGGAAGCCGATTTTCCCGGGCGCGACGCCGTCGCTGAGATGGAAAAGTTCGGCCGCGAATACCGGCTTATGATGGAAGGATTGATGCAGCTGCTGCGCAAGCGTGCCGAAGAAAAGGGAAATGCCCGCGTTGCCCAGACAATGGTCGGAGCCTCCGAGGTCAATCCACTCAAGTTTCTGCCGACTGTCGACGACGCAATCGTGACGCTTATCGCCGAACGTAGCCCCGGATTTCTCGCCGGCGAAGCGGCTATCGCGGATGCGGTTCGCGATCTGGCACAGCATCACGTGCGCGCCTGGCGCGGCGTGCAGGCTGCCTTGCGGCGGATGGTCGACCGTTTTGAGCCGGCAGCCATCGAAGAAGAGCTGAAATCGAGTTCCGCGATCGGCACGCTGTTGTCGGGCGGGCGCGGCGCCAAGCTGTGGGAGCTCTACCAGAAACGCCATCGTGAAATCGCCGAGAGCGCGGAAAAGAGCTTTCTCGGCGAAATCGGCGCCGATTTTCGGGATGCATATGATGAGGAGTAAGACATGATCGATCGACGCGAATTTATCGTTGCCTTGGGTGCGACCGGGCTGCTTACGGCCTGTCAAAGCGCCGGGCCGCCAAAACCGTCGGTCATCACCGTGAAGCTGACAGGAGCGGCCGGCATGAACCCTGGACCAGGCGGCGGCGACCGGCCAGTGACGGTGCTGGTCATGCGGCTGCGCAGCACCGGTAAGTTCAACTCCGCCGACTACTTTGCCTTGCAGGGGGATGCCGGCTCGCCACTGGCAGGCGATCTCATCGGGTCCGACCAGATTGCCGTCGGGCCTGGAAAAACCGCGACCAAGACCATTACAGTTGAACCGGATGCGACGGCCCTGGGCTTCGTTGCACTTATCCGTGAGCCTGGCGGGCGAAACTGGCGGACGACCAAATCGGTTTCGCCCGGATCAAACTTTACGATCAATGTCACACTCGGCAGCGGCGGCATTTCCGCCTGACGGCCAAGGCAAGGGGAGCTCGATGCAGAGAGTAGCCGGATGAGCGATGCAAACAGGGTGCTGTGGTCCGAGGGCCTTTTTCTGCGGACCCAGCATTTCCAGCAGCAGGATCGTTTCTTCGAGGCGACTGTGCGCGGCGCGTTGCGGGCCGGCCAGCTGCATACGTTCGGCTTTCAGCAATTGACCCTGGATAAGGCATTGCTCGATGCCGGCCAGATCTCGATCCTGTCTGCACGAGGCATTTTCCCGGACGGAACCCCCTTCTCCATTCCGGATCTGATGGACGCGCCGCGTCCGCTGCCGGTCACCCCGGATACAGGCGCCGGCCCGGTGCTGGTCGCCTTGCCGCTCGAGCCGGCCGGCGGCGTTGGCTTCGATCCGGCGCATGCGCCGCCCAGCGGTGCGCGCTATCATGGACGGATCGTTTCGGTGCGCGATGCCGTCCAGGGCGGTTCAGACCCCGAAGAAATCGAAATCGCCCGGCCGCAATCGCTGTTGCTTGCACCCGGCAAATCGGTCGGCGGCTATACCGCCCTGCCGATAGCCGACATCAAGGGGGTTCGTGCCGATGGCGGCGTTTCGCTGGACGAGACGTTCCTGCCACCGGCATTGGTTACCGGTGCAGTGGCCTGGTACCGGCAACTGCTTCTGGAAGTCGTCACAGGCCTCGACCAGATCGCCGAGGCGCATGGCAAGATGGTCATGGGCGGGCCAGGGCGCAGCGTCGAAGACCTGTTGATGCTCAACCTCGCCAACGCGGCGCGTCCGCGACTGGCCCATATGCTGGCGCAGGATGTCTTCCATCCGGCCGAACTTTACCTGGAACTGGCCGGGCTTGCCGGCTCGATGGCGACCTACGGCTCGAGCGCGCGGCGACTGGGCGAGCTGCCGGCTTACGATCACATGGCGCCCGGCCCACCGTTTTCGGCGCTGGCGGATGCATTGCGCTCACTGATCCTGAGCCTGCGTTACATCGAGCCGAAATCGCGTGCGCTGCCCGTCATGCGCCATTCGACCAATGTTTGGAAAATCCGCATCGACAATCCGAAGCTGCTGGTGGCCAGCCGGATCGTCATCCGGGTCGGTTCGGAACTGTCGGAGGACGCGCTACGCAAGATATTCGTCAACCAGGCGACCGTGGGCTCGGCTGATGAGTTCGAGGGCCTGTGGAAGTCCCGCCTGCCCGGCATCCCGCTGAAACCGCTTCATTCGCAACCGCGCGAGATTCCTTACGACGGCGATCGGCTGTGCCTTGAGCTCGACCAGAAAAGCGAGCACTGGGCATCGCTGCTCGGTGCCCCAGGCTTCGTTATTGGCGTTTCGGGTGTACTGCCGAGCGAACCGCAGGTGGACTGCTATTCGGTGAACAGGTGAAACCATGAGCCGGGATGATCCTTTCGGACTGTCGGAGGATCGCGAACGCACTCGCATCAGGCTGACCGGCACGCCGATGCCGCGACCGATGGCGGCATCCTTGCCGGGCGGGCCGGTTAAACGCTCGCGCACCCACCCGAACGGCCTTGTCAACGCCTTTGCGCCCCTGCTCGAGTTTGCGCCTGAGCTTGAAAGCGCGCTGCCACCAGAGATTCCGGAAGTGTTACGCACACGGCTGCTCGAAGAACTGGTTCGGGCACGCGACACGGCAATGGCGGCGGGGTCATCGATGGAGCGGGCCGATCAGGCAGCATGGGTGGTGGCGGCCTTGCTCGACGATCTGGCCCTGAACACGCCCTGGGGCGGGGCCAGCGCATGGCCGCGTCAGCCGCTTGTGGTCATGTTGCGCGGCGACGTCGACGCCGGCACGCAGTTCTTCACACGGCTCGACGAACTGGAACGCCATCCGAACCGCGATCGCGAATTGCTGGAACTTCAGTATGACTGCCTGGCACTCGGTTTTCGCGGCAAGTATCGCGTGCCCGGCCGGTCGGGCGATCGCTCGCTCAATGCCGTTCGTGTGGCCGCGGCACGTTTCCTGCGCGATGCCGACGCCGAGAATGGACCGCTGTCGCCGAACTGGAAAGGCGTCATCGCATCCGACGAGCCGCAGCGCTTCATCGTTCCGATCTGGGTGATGGCCTTGGCCGCGGCGGTCATCGCCACCGCGACCTATGTCGGGCTCTCGATGGGACTAAGCAGCCAGGCGGTGGAGCTTTCAGCGCTGGTCCGCGCATTGCCGCCGCCGACCCGTGGCGACATCAGCCGCGTATCGCCAACCGCCGATGTCCCGCCGCCGGAGACTGTGGATTTCGCGCTGCTGCCCGAATTTGAGGCCGGCGCGCCGGGCAATCTCAGATCGGCTCTGAGCGGCACGGAGAGCGTTTCGCTGGCCAAGCTGGTCATCCAGGCCTCCAACCCGGAACTGTTCCAGTCGTCGCGGCCAACACTGACCGAGGGATTCGAGCCGCTGATCGGCTCGATCGCCAAGGTGATCCTGGCCAATCGTGACCTGATCGGCAACATCACTGTGGTCGGACATACGGACGGGGTTCCTCTGCAAAGAACCAATCCGCTGTCGACCAACCAGCGACTGTCAGAGGCTCGCGCCCAGACCATTGCCGACATGCTGATACAAAACGGAGTGCCGCAGGAACGCGTCCATTCCGAGGGCCGGGCAGCGACGGATCCAGTGGCCGATGACGGCACGCGCGAGGGCCGGGCCCTGAACCGGCGCGTTGAGGTGCTGGTCGAAAAGAGGCTGTGAGATGTTCATCCTGCGCTTCCTCTGGGCGGTCCTGACATCGCGCTGGCTGTGGACACTGATTGGCATCACGCTGCTTTCCTTTGTGATCTGGGTATTCGGGCCGATCGTCAGGGTCGGACCCTACGACCCTTTCGCCTCCGACAATGTGCGCATCGTCATCATCGCGCTGCTGGTCATCTTCTGGCTGATCTGGCTCATCGCCGCCCAGCGTCGGGCGATCCGTGCCAACCGTATGTTCGTCGCCGAAATCGCCGCGCCGGCGGTAGAGAAGCCACTCAGCCCCGGCGAAGAGAATGTCGCTGCCGTCGGAGCCAAGTTCGGCGAGGTCATGGCCGAGTTGAAGCGCCGCAAACTGGGTGGTCGCAAGTTCCTGCGCGAGATGCCCTGGTACGTGATCGTCGGACCGCCGGCCACCGGCAAGACCACGGCCTTGCGCCAGTCGGGGTTGAATTTTCCGATCGACCTGACCGACGACCTGCAAGGGGTCGGCGGCACGCGCAATTGCGACTGGTTCTTTTCGGAGAGTGCGGTTCTGATCGACACTGCAGGCCGCTATGTCCAACAGGAGAGCCAACCCGACGTCGACGCAGTGGAGTGGCTGGGCTTCCTCGACCTTTTGAAGAAGCACCGGGGCCGTCGGGCGCTCAACGGTGTGATCGTCGCGCTTTCGATCGATGTGCTTTCGGAGGGCGACGACGCCATCAAGGCGCATGGCCGCAAGATCCGCCGTCGGCTGGCCGAGCTCAACGACCGCCTCGAAATCCGCCTTCCGGTCTATCTGATGCTGACCAAAGCCGACCTGATCAAGGGGTTCGAGGCTTTCTTCGGCGGTTTGTCGACGGCTGGGCGCGAGCAGGTCTGGGGGACTACGTTCGCACTCGACGCGCATGTCGATGCAAAGACCATCGAGCGGGAAATCGCGATGTTAGCAACCGAGCTCGAGCGGCGGCTGGTGCCCCGGCTGGAGGACGAAGACAAGCTTGCTGCCCGCGCCGAAATCTTCAGGTTTCCCGCCCAACTCGCCAGCCTGTCCGAGCCGATCCAGGTACTGATCGAGGCGATGTTCGGCGAAAGCCGGTATGAGGAGGCCGCTTGGCTGCGTGGCCTTTATCTGACGTCGGCGACCCAGGAAGGGGCGCCCATCGATCGGCTGACCGCAGCGCTGTCTGCCTCCTTCGGCCTTCCGCCGCGCCGGGCGTTGGCCGCGCCGCGTGTCGAAAAACGCAGCTTCTTCCTAAAGAACCTGCTTACAGAAGTCATCTTCAAGGAAGCCGGCCTAGGCACCTTCGATCCGCTGGCGCAACGCCGCCGCGCCTGGATCTGGCGTGGCGCGGCCGCCGCATGTGCCGCAGCCGCCCTGCTGGTCAGCGGCCTATTCACCTGGTCCTACTACGACAACCGCAACGCGATCACGGCCCAGGCAAGCCAGTTCGAGGCGCTGCAAACGCCACTGACCTCGGCCGCGGCAAACCCGGCATCCGTAGAACAGCCTGCCATCGATGTCGCCCTCGGTGCGATGGATGAGGTCGCAAATGCCCGCACCCCGCCGCCTGGCGCAGCACAGGATTTGCTGGGGCCATCAGCCTCGGCGGAACTGGTGCGGGCACAGACCGACACTTACGACCATGCTTTGCGTAACGTTCTCGAGCCGCACATGGTGGCGCTGCTCGAAGCGACGATGTGGCGGCAGATCCGCGATCCGGACTTCATGCTTGGCGCGCTGAAGACCTATCGCATGATGACCGGCCTTTCTCAGATGGATCCAGACTTCGCCCAGAGCTGGTGGGTCAACAGTCTGCCTGAATTCGCCGCGGCTGCCCCCTTTCCGACAGCTGACGCCGAAGAGCACCAGCTTGCCGCGATCCGTCGCATGGCGGTTGACGCCAGTTATATCGCCCCGGACCAGGCACTGGTTGCAGAGGCACTGAAAACCGTCTGCACGATTTCCTTGCCGGCGCGTGCCTACAAGCAGCTGCTGGCCGACCCGGCGGTGGCTGCGCTCAAGGAATGGATTCCTGCCAACTTCGCCGGCCCCAACGGCGCCAAGGTCTTTGCGCGGCGTTCCGACAAGACGCTTCGGGTCGGCATTTCGGGAGCATTCACCTATGCCGGCTTCCATGACGCCATTCTCGACCGGGTCGAGGATGTCGCCGCCCAGGCAGCACTCGACCGGGCGGTGTTCGCCGGCGGTTGCTCGGAAAATTCCGAAGCCTCGGTGTCGGCGCTGTCAGAGGATATTCTGAAGCTTTATTACGACGACTATATCGCGCAATGGGACAGCTTCCTGCGCGACATGAGGCTCGCGCCATTGACCGACCTCAACGTCGCCAGTGAGAACCTCAAGGATCTTTCAAGCGCCGACTCCGCGCTGAAGCGCCTGGTTACCGCGGTGGTCCAGGAGACCGAGCTTACGCGATCCGATGAAGCGCCGACAAACGACAAGGCCGCGGCGGCAGGTGGCTCGAAACTGCTCGGCAAGCTGGGCAAGCTTGGCAAGATCGTAAAAACCGGAGCAAAGCTTTTGCCGCGTGCGGGCTCCGCCGACGAAGTGGATCTTACCGGCAGTCTGGTGGCCGAGCATTTCAAACCGCTCAAGGGTGCCGTTGCCGAGGTCGAGGGCCAGCCGCCGGCGCTCGACGCCGCCATCGTCGCGCTCACCGCACTGTCCAACGTGCTGCAGACGGTGACGGCCAATCCCGATCCTCAGGACGCCATCAAGAAGCAGGGCGGCCTCGCCGAACTGACTGGAGCGGTTGCCAGACAGGCGCAGATCCTGCCCGACCCGATCGACGATTGGTTGGGCGGCATTGCCGGCGATACCAGCGGCCTGACGCAGAAGGCGGTCACCTCGGAGCTCAACGCCATCTGGCGCGCCGACATCCTGCCGTTCTGCCAGGCAGCACTCAACAACCGCTATCCTTTCAGCCCGGACAGCGCCGTCGACGTCAATATCCGCGACTTCGCCCGCCTGTTCGGACCGGCAGGACTGATCGACACCTTCATCAACGACCACCTGATCAGCTATGTCGACACGTCGGCGCAGCCATGGAAATGGCGCGCTGATTTCGGCCTCGACCCCCCGGCTCTGGCCGCGTTCGAGCAGGCAAGGCGGATCCGCGATGATCTCTTTCCGGGCGGTACAGGCCCGCTGATGAGCTTCACGCTCGAACCGAAGGATCTGTCGCCCAATGTCGCGCGCGTGACGCTCAATCTCGATGGCCAGAACCTCGTCTATTATAACAATGCAACAAGGCCGCAGCCGATGACGTGGCCCGGCAAGGACGGCACAGGCGTCATCTCGCTGGCCTTCCAGCCGATCGATGGCTCGCCCGAAATCTTGCTCAACGAGACCGGCAGCTGGGCGTGGCTGAGAATGTTGCGCAGCGGTCGCTTCACAGGCACCTCGCTGTCGGACGTCTACAGCCTGCGCCTTGGCACCCAAGGCATGTACGCCGATTTCCAGCTCAAGGCCGCCAGCGTCGAAAACCCGTACAACCTGCAAATGTTCAAGAAATTTTCATGTCCGCCGCAGATATGATCCTGCCCGGCTTTTACGGCAAGATGCCTGCCACCGGCGATTTCGTCACGCGGCGGCTGCCCGGGGATTTTGTGCGCGTCTGGGACCGCTGGCTGGCGCAGCACATCGTGCCGCTGATGGGCTCGGAAACCTGGCCGCGCGGCACGGCGCTACGGTTCCTAACGGGTCCGGGCTTTGTCGGCGCGTCGGCGGGCATTATCTTGCAGAGCGTCGATAGGGTTGGCAGGCAGTTTCCGTTGAGCGTCGTCGCGCAGCTTCCTGAGGCTTCCGTTCAACTGGCTCGCGCCGATGCGTGGTTTGCCGGGATTGAAGAGACTGCCTTTGCCGCCCAGCGGGGCGAGCTGACGCCTGACGAACTGGATACAGCGCTGGGCGCCCTGCCCGTGCCAACCGTCGAACCGGGTGAAGAGGTGATCGGCGATATGGTGATGTGGACTTCGCATTCGGACATTTTCGACATTGATCCGAGGTCACCGCAAGCGACGCTGGAGCAGATCTTTGCGGCAAGCTGGGAGACCAGCTGATGTTCGTCAGCCAGAACACCACGCCGTTTCTCGCCGAGACCTTTCCCTACCAGGACAAGCATTGCGTGAAACATTGTGTGGCTGTCATTCGTGCCACGTTCGATGTCGATGCCGACGGAAACTGCACGCCCAGTAAGGAGCAGTCGCCCTTCGTCTATGCCGACACCCACTATGGCGATCCGGAAGTCACCTCCATTCGCGTCGAGACCGACTTTGCCCCCGTCAAGCCGAAATGCGAGGTTCTGCTCGACGCGATGGCCGTCGCCCCGAAAGGGCGGCAGGCGGAAGCGATCGAGGTGCGATTGGTTGGCCCGGGACTGGACAAGCGCGCGGTGGTCAGCGGACAAAGGCGCTGGTTCCGAGGCGGGCTCGGCATCCAGGCTTCACGGCCCCACCCCTTCACGTCAATGCCGCTGGCGTGGCACCTCGCCTTCGGCGGCACAGACCGGACCGATCCCGATCCAGCGCAGCATCGAAGCGACGCCGTCAACCCGATCGGCAGCGGCTACCTTGCCGGCCAGGGCAACATCGACGGCACGCCGCTGCCCTGTGTCGAGCACCCGCAATCGCGGATGCGCATCTGGAACGACCGGCCGCGCCCTATCGGCTTCGGGCCGGTGCCGCGCTTTGCGAAAGAACGCGCGCGCTATGCCGGCACCTATGACAAGCACTGGATGGAGAACGTCCTGCCATTCCTGCCGCAGGATTTCGACGACCGCTACTTTCAGGCGGCGCCCGAGGACCAATGGCTGGACAAGCTTGGCGAAGGCATGGTCTTCGGCTGCCTGGGCATGAACGAGAGCGGCAAGTTCAAGGTGAAGCTGCCGGCGATGTCGGTACCGGTACGGTTCATGTTCAACGACAGGACCGAGCACAAGGTGGCGGCGCCGGACACGCTCAACATAATGCCGCATGCGGGGAGGATCGTTCTAGTCGGACGGGTGGGCGTAAAGTTGCCGCGAAAATTCGTGAAACTGCAGCAGGTGCAGGTGGGCAGAGAGCCGAAGCGGATCAACGCCAAGCCGCATTACGCCGGGTTGAAGGAAGCCGTGGCGGCGCTAGCCGCAACGCGCAGGAAAAGATGACCGCTATCTCCTGCATCAGCCTCGTCTGTCCGGTCGGCTACACCCCGGCAAGTGCCATTGCCGCGATGCGGGCGAAGATCGCCGTGTTCGAGGAGTTGCCGTACCGGGACAACGGCGGTCAGCCGCTTCGCGGCGCTGTGGTCGACGCAATTCTGCCCGAGACGCGCGGCCGCAGCCGCCTCCAGGCGCTGGCCCGGTTCGCTGTCGAACATATAGATGAAAAGGTTGCGGCCCTGCTCCCGTGGGGCGAGATGCCGTTCCTCCTGTGCATGCGCGATGCCGGCATGGCCGGCGCCCGCATAAATGGCATTCTGTCCGGGCTTGCTGTGCCCGGCGGAGCGCCGTTGGTGGGATCACGCACATTCCAGATCACCCATGGCCAAATTTCGGCTTTTGTCGCGATAGAACAGGCGCGCAAGCTGTTGGATGAACGCGACGCGGATGCCTGCCTCGTCATGGCGATCGACAGCCTGATCGACGCGCGCTCGCTCAGTTGGCTCGACGACCGGATGCGATTGAAGACGAGCGACGTGACGGATGGCCTCCTCCCCGGCGAGGCGGCCTGCATTCTGGTCGTCAGCAAACGTCCGATCGTCGAGGGGGCTTTGCGGCTGCGAGGGCTGGGCCTCGCTATCGAAACGGCAACCCCCAGCAACGAGGAACCATTCCGGGCGGATGGACTTGGCGCGGCAGTGAAAGCCGCGCTCGCCGAGGCCGGCGTGCAGATGCACGAAATCGCGTTCCGTCTCAGCGATGTCGCGGGCGAGTCCTACGCCTTCGAGGAACTTGTTCTGGCGCAGCTTCGCAACATGCGCCAGACGCGACCGGAGCAGCCCGTGTGGCATGCCGCCGACTGCATGGGCGATTGCGGAGCGGCGGCTGGACTGATCCAGTTTGCCTGGGCCGAGCAAGCATTCAAGCGCGGCTATGCGCCCGGCAACCTCGCGGCTCTGCATGGTAGTTCGATGGCATTCGGCGGCCGGGCTGCCGCCGTGGTTTCGGCCTGAGGGGAGCGAAGATGACAAAGAACGTCTTTGCCGGAATGTGGGAGATCGCCGCCGAGAACGGCATGAACAAGTCAATCGCGCGCTTCCCTGACGTGTGCATGTCGCCGCCCTCGCCGCCGGCCGGGCCGATCCCGATCCCCTATCCGGACACCTCATTCTCCAACAATCTCAAATCTGCTTCATCCACGGTGAAAATCGGCGGCAAAGGCGCAGCGCTGGCACAGAAGTCGTACTACAAGGAATCCGTGCTGGGTGATGAAGCAGCGACCCGCACATTCGGCGCAAACGTCGTGACGCACCAGATTACGGGCAAGACCTATTTCCAGGCCTGGTGCATGGACGTGATGTTCGAAGGCAAAAATGTCTGTCGGCATTTCGACATCACGACGAGCAACCATGCATCCTCGGCGACGACCACGGCGCCTCTTGCAACCATTGAGACAATGAGCCCCGCCGACCAGGATGCCCTGTTGGACAAGGGAATCTGCCCTTGCTGCAAGGGGCCGGTACATAATCCGGAGCAGAAGAAGGGTAACAACATTACTGCGGCAGAGTTCTACAAGCCGAATTTGGCTCAGAATAGAAAGGCGACCGGCAATCCGGTGGGAAAGGATATCGTTGAACGAGCCCAGGCCGCGATAGACTCCATGGAGAAAATTCGGGAAGAAGCAAAAAAGGATGACTGTGAGGCAGCTATTCCTGAAGACAATCCTAATGACGCGTGCGGCCGCCATTATATAATCAAGAGCGCAAAGAACTCGCGTGAAGAGTTTACCGCGCAAGATTCCCCGCTAACGCCCGAGGATCATTATAACACGACCGGTCAGTATGGCCCCGCCGGCCCCTCAATCCTTGCACAGGCAAAGAAGATTCATGCTGCAAAGGATGGCACCAACGTAGCGATAATCGGGCACAAAACCGCGCTCGGCGCAGGGGGGTGCCCCGTTGGCGCGGGGAATCACCAGGGAGTCAGCGCAAAGTGCTCAAAGTACGAATCGGCGCTCGCGAAGGCACAGAGCGCGCTTGTCGACTTCCATCGCAAAGTGCACTTCTGAACACAGTCCCGGAATACCGAGAGCGGTGATCTAATGGCGAATGCAGATCTTCCTTCATTTCTCTACGGGACGTTCGACTGGAGGTTTCGTGGTCTCAACTTTGCACAGACACCTCCGAGCGGATTGCTTGGTCCTGCGGCGCTGGGCGATCGAAATCCCTGGATCGTTCTGGCCACTGTGGTGGAACTGGCCAGGCAAGGTGACCATTCTCACGCCCAGATCCTGAGCCGTTATTATGATGACAAGGACACCCCCGCGCTCTCTCGCGTTTCACTCATGCTGACGGGCGACCTGGCTCCGCAGTCAGATCTGGTCCTGCTGCAGCAGGCCTTGCGAAGTGTTGATCCAGGGGTCCGGATGTACGCCGCGGAAGGCGCCGCGCTTGCCGGTCAGATTTGGCTGATTGGCGACATGTTGCGTGCCTGGGAGAATGCCGAGGAAGCGCGCGACCATGAGGTAATCGGCTTCAGCATATGCGACTTGCTCGAAAAACCGGGAGGTGAGTTGGAGAGCTATGCCGACATTTTTCCATTCAAGGACGTCGACCAGGTACTTGCCGAGATTCCAGGGCTCAAAAACGTGGAAGAGCAACTTCGCCTTTTGGCCGAGGGTACTCCGGAATTCGTCCACAGAACGGAAGAAGCCTACCGTAATACCAGGTCGAAGCTGGCCAACGACGACGTCTTCATTTTCGAAGCGAACGTCTGGACAATGGAGAGCTTTGTTCGGCAGCTTCAGGATCAGATATCACAAGAAGTCGCTCCCGCCTTCTACAATTACCGGCACCGCTTTGAAGCGTACACGGGAATTGACTGCACGTCCTTCTTCAGAGGGGGTTCCGCCGATCGACTCGCGATAATGGCCGCGCTTGAAACATTCACCGAATCCAACGCGGCAGCGAACTATCTGCCTGGACGCCGATACTTTGCCGGACATCTCATCCCGCCCTAGCAATCGGCCGGGCATTGGTCTTGGCCCAAGTCTCAACCTTGTCGGCCAGCAGCAGAGCGGGCTGATCATCGCCGAAGTGTTCCGCGAAATTTGGTCCGATCTGTGCCGCGTCGTTGGCGAAAAGCTTTGTTTCCTCCCGCGCCACGGGAAATAACTCCAGAAACGACGAGCCTGCTGCGACGGCCAGGGCCGGTTCCCTCATCCGCTCAATAAGCCAGGGCAGAACCGCGCGATCGCCCAGCATGCCGATGCCCCGCACCGCGATCGGGGCCGTCTGTGATGATTTCATTAGCCCGCCCAGCCAGGCGCGCACCTCCTTTTCGGGTCCCGCCTTGACAGCGGCGCGTAAGGCGCTCAGCGCATCGGAGCCGCCGGCCACCGCAGAGCTGCGCAGCTCGGCTCGCGCTAGATCGCCAGAGCCGAGTTCCGTCAACGCCCACCCCGCCCAAAGCCGCACGGCATCGTCTTCCGCCTGCATCGCAGCCTCCATCTCCTGCGCAAGATCCGTGCGTTTCAGCTTTCCAGCCAGTCGCAGGCTGAGTGCACGTGTGTCCGAATCCGGGTCGCGGACGAGACGCTCAAGCAACCGCTTCGGATCGACACCATGTGCGACGCAGGCGGCAACGCCGAGGTAGCGCAGAAGCGCATCATGCGCACCCAGCCAGTCCCGCACGAGTTTCCCGATCTTCTGTGGCTTGTGCCAGGAAAATGCACCGACCAGACCTCGGCGTTCCCCAGCTTGCCGCCCCGCCTCGATCGTGCTGTCGACCCGCTTTGCGTCCTCCTGCTCAATCGCCATCCAGCCGGCGACGAAGAACTCGCCCTTGTCCGGGAAGTCCGCAAGCTGGCGATCCACGAACGGCCATGCCGCGCTACCGGCGATACGAAGGCCGTCGAGGTTGATCTCGAGGCGCTGCCCAATCTCGGCGATCACGGCCTCGTCGGGCGGATCCTCCAGGGACCAGGTGTCGCGCTGCGCCCACAGAAACGCCGCCTGCTCCACATGCTGGCGCACCACCTCAACCGCTATGCGTTGCGGCGACGCGATAAGCTGAGCGCTCACCGACGCCATCAGGAGACGGCCATCAATTCAGGTTGATCGAGCCACCGCGAATGCGCTGCGCGCCGCTGGCGTGGCTGATGATATGACCGCCGCGGATTGTGATGCGGCCATCGCTCTCCATGATGATTGTCGCCTTGCCGCAACGCAGCTCGAGTCTGTCGTTGGCGGTGATCCGCACATGGTCGCCGTCGCGCATGACATGGTGAGTGGCCGCCGCGCGTACTGGGTCGACGATGCGTCCAACGATCAGCGGCTTGCGCGGATCGCCTCCCTGGAAGAGCAGGGCGACCTCCCTGCCGATCATATCCGATGAGAGTTCGCACAGGCTACGCGCCGGCAAGGCCGTTTCGTCCGGATTACCCGGAAACACCACCAAAGGTGCGTCCTCGCCGAAACCAAGGAAGACACCGATGACAACCCCCTCAATGCGCTCACTGACTTCAACCATCTTCGCCCTCAATTCTCGTGGATCTTCGAGCCCTTCATGGTGATGTCGCCCGATGCCTTGATGTTGATCTTGCCGGAAGCCTTGACAGAAATATCCTTGCCCTCGATCGCGATCGTGCCGTCCTTTTTCATCATGATCTTCGCCGATCCGGTCTGGATCAAAATCTCGTCACCTGCGTCAATCACCAGTTTCTTGCCGACCTTGATGGTACTGTCCTCGCCGATGCTGATCCCGCTACCCTTTGCGATACCCAGCGTATGGGCGCCCCCGACGCTTGTGGAGTCGTCCGCGGCAATGCTCGCGCTGCGTGCCGCACCGATGCTGAAAGTCTGGGCGCTGCCAACCGTGACGCTCTGATCGGCACCGACATTGACGGTCTGCCCGGCCGCGATGTTCCAGCTATCGGAAGCCCCGATGTCGTGGCTTTGCGCCGAACCTACGGTCACCGACCGTGTCGCCCCGATCGTATTCGTCTGGACCGCGCCGACGCTGCGCGTCTCCGAGGCACCCACTGTATCGACACGCGCCGCGCCAACGGTGATCGTCTGGACGATCGCGACCGTCTGGGTGTGATTTGCGCCGATCGTCTCCGTCGAATTGGACCCAATACCGATGGTCTCGTTCGAACCAACCGTCAGCGAGCGGTTGATACCAACCGTCTCGGTATCGTTCGAGCCGATATCCGTCGTCTGGTCGACGCCGACCTTGACCGTCTTGTTGTTGCCGACGTCCTCGTCGAGGTTGTGGCCGACGGAGTGCTTGGCGTCGTGGTCGATACGGTCGGACTGGTCGTGCTGCACCAGCTTGGTGCGGTCGTTCTTGATCAGAAGGTTGTGGTCCTTCTGCGCCTGGAAATTGACCAGTTCGGAGCCGGCCTTGTCTTCGAACATCAGCTCGTTGTAGCCGCCGCCGCCTTTCGACGAGTCGGATTTCCAGCCGGATTGCGTGGCGCTGCCCGGCAGTCCGTAGGGCGGCATCTGCGAGGCGTTGTAGACCCGGCCGGTGATGATCGGCAGATCCGGGTCGCCTTCGATGAAGTCGACGATCACCTCCTGGCCGATGCGCGGGATCTGGATGAAACCCCAGCCGCTGCCGGCCCAGGTCTGCGAGACCCGCACGAAGCAGGAGCTGTTCTGGTCCTTCTTGCCGAGACGGTCCCAGTGGAACTGCACCTTCACCCGTGCATATTTGTCGGTGAATATTTCCTCGCCGGACGGGCCGACCACCGTCGCCGTCTGCGGGCCGCGCATGATCGGCCGTGTCGTGACCCGCGGCGGGCGATAGGCCAAGGCGGTCGGCGCCACGCCGAGGATCACCTTAAAGTTTTCGCTTTCGACATCGGCAAGGGCTCTGTAGCCCGGATCGAACAGCCTGTATTCGGCGCTGACCACCAGATACTCCTGGTTCTGGTCTTCGCGCGGAAAACCGTCCAGCTTGAACGTGCAGCCGGAATACAGGCCGCGCACGGTGCCGACTGCAGCAATGCGCTGGTGCACCGCTTGGATTTCCTCGCGCCGGATCGCCGCCAGGCTATCACCGCGGCCGACTTCCAGGTGGGCGCCGGGCTGACGGTAATTCTCGCCTGCGGCCAGCTTGTGATTGAACGGCTGGGCGGATTTGACCATCAGGTCAGCGCCCGGCTTCTTGAAATCATAGTCGGTATGGACATAGGCGCCCGGCCGCACCGAACTCCCCGGAATCCATTCGGTAATGTATTCGACATCGCGCCGGGAGCCCTGCCCCTCAAAGTGGTACGGCACTTTTTCATAGCCCGGCGCCGGCTTGAGCTTGTTCATGGCATCGGCGAGCACAAGCGTGTGCTTGCCCTCACCATGCTCGAAGAAATACAAGATGCCCTCGTGCTCGAGCAGCCGCTGCACGAAGTCCAGATCGGTCTCATCATATTGCACGCAATATTCGCGCGGCGGATAGGAACCTTGCAGGCGTTTCTCGAATTTTGCCGTGCTGTATCTCGAGAAAACCTCTTCGACGATTTCGATGACGCTCATGTTTTGGAAAATACGGCAGTCGGTAGTATTGCCGAGAAACCAGAGCCATGGCCTGACGACTGCTTCGTAATAGGCCAGTCGATCCTCGATCCGGGTGAGGCGAAACTCCGACACGATGCCGCTGAACCAGCGCTGGGGGTCGGCTTCACCTTCGATCGAGACGGGGCCACCCAGCATCTCCAGCGGATCGATATCGTGGCTGGGGCTCACGAACCCGACCGTATAGGCCAGACAACGACTGATCTCATCGCGCCCGACGAGATGTGTAAAGGTCAACAGTTCAGCGCCAACTGGCGTTTGCACAACCGTGGCACGTTGTTCACTTGGCATGGGTCGTGCCCCTCCTCGGCCTGGCGGCCAGCCCAGTGGATTTGAATATCCTAATCAGGAACTCGAAATCACATGAAACCCTGATGGTTGCCAGTCCATTTCGAGCGTACCACATGTTTGTTGTGCAGGCCAAAGCGGACCACGAATACTGTGATGCGTATTTTGGGATTAGCCACGCTAAAAACATGGAGTATCGTGTCGGCAAGGCCGCCAGCGATCACACAGGCGATTTCGCATGTTAATCAGTCTGCAGATCAGCAATGTCGATGCCCTGCCCACTGGCGTGGCGCCTGGCTACCGATCGCGTAATCGCAGCTTCAAAATCGGCCGCGAACATTGCGACTGGATCTTGCCTGATCCTGACAAGTTCATCTCAGGCCGGCATTGCCAAATCCGATACGAGGCAGGCGCGTTTTGGCTGCACGACATTTCGCGCAATGGCACTTTCATCAATGGATCGAGCCAACGCATCACCGGTCCGCGCCGGCTAGACCAGGGCGACAGGCTCCTGGTCGGCCGCTACGTCATCTTTGTATCGATTGACGACGAGCATGCAACGCCAAGTCATCCGGAGGCCGACCGAGGTTCGACGCAACGACACATGCCGGTCGCGGCCGATCGGCTGCTTGATTCCGGAGGCGAGCCTCTCTTCAGTTCGGCAGAGCGATGGCTCGGGCAAGCACCGCCATCGACATCGTCGCTGCCTAGGGCCGTCCCCTCGACGACAGACGAGGTGCTGCGGGAAATTGCAATCGGCGCAGGCATCTCGCCGGAATTGTTGCAATTGCGTGATCCGCATGAAGTCGCTGCCGAAATCGGCGCAGTGCTTCGCACGGTGGTCGAGCAACTGGCCATGCTGCTGAAGGCACGTGCGGCTGCAAAGACATTGGCCAAGAGCCCACACCGAACGATGATAAGCTCCGCTGAAAACAATCCCCTCAAATTTGTCCCGGGCACCGACGACATACTCGAAATCATGTTCGCACGGCGCAGGGCCGGCTATCTCGATGCCAGGCACAGCGTCGAGGACGCGTTCCGCGATCTCAAGGCGCACGAATTTGCCACCTATGCCGCCATGCAAGCAGCGCTCTCGCGACTGCTTGACGACCTTTCGCCGGAAGCGATCGGCAAAAAGCTCCCGCCGACATCGTTTACCTCGAAGAAGACCCAAGCATGGGACGCTTTTGTCGGGACGTGGAGGAGCATGGAGGAAGCACACGAAAACGGCATGCTGGATATATTCTTGGCCTATTTCAGCGAAGCGTATGCAAAAGCTGACAAGCAAAAATAGACGGCAAAACAAACTGCGGCGCTTTAGCTGACGAAGAAAAGCGCGTCGGCGCACCGCATCATGTTCCAATCGACAACATCTGAGACTACGATCGCATACGACAGTTCGCCAAGCGGGTAAGCCTGATTGACCTGGGGGTCTGCGGCAGATGTCATATTGCGGCGCCATAGTTTCTTGTAGCTCCGGACCGCCTTGCCGGAAGGACCATTGCCTGTCCTATCCTGCCAGGAAAGATCTGGCGCCTCTCGCACGCGAGCGCGGACACTGCATGGCAGCGGCATATCGGCGATGAGCTCGAAGGACGATCCTTTCGGCCCGGTGGGCAAGACCGTCATCCGCCCACGGCTCGGGCAGAATGCGAAACCAGCCGCAAACGAACTGATCGCGAAGACCGTCGCGCCCTCGGATGTCAAGGAACCGACAGTTTTCGATCCTGACATAGGTCGGCATATGCCGCCGGACTGGACATCCGGAACCATTCTTTATCAGGGAGCATCGTCCGGTACAGCCGCCGGAGCCGAGGCAGCCGGGTCAAGGCCGACCATTCAGCAGGAGGTGCTGCTCGGCGCCGCAGACACGGTAAAATATTCGACGGCAAATCCGATCCTCGCTGCGTCAGCACCGTTGCTCGTCCTGTTCGGGCATCTCAGGCTCGTGCCGGTCGAAAGACAGGCGGCGCCATTGGCCGAACATATCGCCGATGCGATCGAGAGGTTCGACTGGACGCTGGAGAAGTCAGGGGTTCCCGAAGAGGATGCGCGGATCGCGAAGTTTGCCCTTTGCGAAACGGCCGACGATCTTGTGGGCAACCTGCCTTGGCCCGGCGAGGATACCTGGGCACAGCACAGTATGCTGTCGCGGTTCTTTCACATCGAGCCCACCGGCGCCAGCTTTTACGAAGCACTGAACAAGGTGCTGGCCAATCCTGAGCCACACTTAGACCTGCTCGAGCTGATGCATGTCTGCCTATCCCTGGGATTTGAGGGCCAGTATCGTGGCCTGGCGCGCGACGATACCAGTCTCGAACGTGTGCGGCGCGACGTCTACGAGACGCTTCGCTACTTCAGGGCCCGCGCCGGAGAGGACATCTCCCCCCGCTGGCAAGGCATGGCCGCTATGATGGTGCCGTCTTCGACCCGCCTGCCGCTCTGGGGTGTTGCTGCAGCGGCGTCAGCCCTGGTGACGGCCGCGTTCTTCACGTTGCGGGCGTTCATGACCGATGAAGGCGATGCTGCAGCCAGACAATTGCTGGCGCTCAATCCCTCGACGCCTGTGACGATCGAGCGCGCCAGTGTGGTACCCCCACTTGCCAAACCGGTGACAGCCGCCTCGCCTGCTGCAACCGAGCAGATCGACCGCATCCGCTCAGCACTGTCCACGCAAGTCGAGCGCGGCGGGATGACCATCGGCACAAAAGGCGACTTCATCGTAGTGGAGATCAACAATCAATTGTTGTTTCAGCCAGGCAAGACCGAAGTGAAGCCCGAGTTTTTGCCACTGGCCGCACAGATTGCCGCAGCCCTTGAGCACGAGCCAGGTCCAATCAGGATCGTTGGCCACACGGACAATGTGAAGCCACGGAAATCAAGCACGTTGAAATCCAACTTTGATCTTTCGGTCGCCCGCGCGAAGGCTGTTGAAACAATGATCGCCGAGAAACTTGGCGATCCCTCGCGAATAACCGCCGACGGCAAGGGCGAAGATGAGCCAATTGCCGACAATGCGACGTCCGAGGGCCGCGCCAAGAACCGCCGTGTCGACGTGATGATCCCCAAGGAGGAAACGCTGTGAACACCGCCGGTCGGAAACGCCCATGATGCGTTGGCTGCCGCGGATATTCAGCACGGCCGCGTTGGCCGGTTTCGCGGCGGCGATCTGGTTTGCTGGACCTTTGATCCGCTTCGCCGATATCCGGCCGCTGGGACCTGTCTGGTTGCGCGCGACAATCATCGGCACGATCGTGGCGACCGCGGCCCTCGTTTACGCAGTGCGCGTCTGGCAGGTGAGAAAGGCACAAAAAGCGCTCGAGACGGTCGTTGCCCGCAACGACGGGGGCAATGACGATTCACCGGTGCTCGAGGCGCGCATGAGTGAGGCCATCGCAACACTCAAGCGATCGAGCGGCAAGCGCAGTTTCCTCTATGACATTCCCTGGTACATCGTCATTGGCCCGCCGGGCGCCGGCAAGACGACGGCACTGGTCAATTCGGGTCTGAATTTTCCGCTTGCCGGTTCAGGAGACGCTCAGCCGGTGGCCGGTGTTGGCGGCACCCGCTCCTGCGACTGGTGGTTTACCGACGAGGCCGTGCTGATCGACACGGCGGGACGCTACACCACGCAGGATTCCAATGCTGGAAGCGACAGCAAGAGCTGGCTTGCGTTTTTGTCACTGCTCAAGAAATACCGCACCAGACAACCGATCAACGGGGTTATCCTGGCCATCAGCCTTGCCGATCTCATCAGCCTCGATGACCAGCAGCTGGACGGCCATGTCGTTGAAATACGCAGTCGCCTGAGGGAGATCCACGAGACGCTGAAAATCCAGTTTCCGGTGTACCTGCTTTTCACCAAGGCCGATCTTGTTTCCGGCTTCATGGAGTATTTCGGCAGTTTCGAGGAGCCCCGCAGGCGCAAGGTCTGGGGCGCAACATTCCAGACCACCGACCGCAACAAGAACATGGCCCGTGAGGCTCCGGCCGAATTCGATGCACTGGCGAACCGATTGGCGGACGAGATAGCTGACCGCCTGCAGGAAGAGCCTGATCCGGTCTCGCGCATATCGATCTTTGGCTTTCCGGCCCAGTTTTACGCGCTCAAGGGCCGAATTGCCGGTTTCGTGACCAGCCTGTTCGATCCGGTCCGCAGCCAGGTGAATGTCAGCTTGCGTGGGCTCTACTTCTCGTCGGGGACCCAAGAGGGAACGCCGATCGATCAGGTGTTGGGCGCAATCGGCCGCAGTTTCGGCAACAATTCCCGCCCCCATCTGTCCGGGACCGGCAAGAGCTTCTTTTTGCACGACCTCCTGACTGATGTCATTTTCGCCGAATCCGGATGGGTTTCCTATGACCGAGCGACCGAGAGGCGGGCAGCGGCCCTCAGATATGGCGGCTTTGGCATCATAGCCTTGATCACAGCCATAGCCCTTGGCGCGCTCGGGATGAGCTTCATGGCCAACCGCTCGCTGATCGCCTCCACGACGCAGGCGATGAGCCAATATCACGAGACAGCGGACGCCCTGCTCAAAAGCACGACGGTCACCGATGTCGACCTTGAAAACGTCATCGGGCCGCTCGACGAATTGCGCAACATGCCGGCCGGTTTCGAAACCAGTGACTTACCGACACCGATCGCGGAAACGGTCGGCCTTAGCCAGCGGGAAAGGCTTCTTTCGGCATCGACAACGGCCTACCGGCAAGCACTGGAACGAATGTTGCGGTCGCGTCTGCTTGTTCAGGCTGAGCGGACAGTCCAGGCGACGATGGCTGATCCCGCCGCGCTTTACGAACCGCTCAAGATTTACCTGATGCTCGGCGGCAAGGCACCTAAGGTCGATGACCCATTGATCATCTCCTGGATGAAGCAGGATTGGGAACAGCACCGGTATCCGGGCGAGAGCAACCGCGAAGGACGCGCGCAGCTCGAAAAGCACTTACGCGCCATGCTTGCGTTGGACGATGCCTATGATCCAGTTTTCGAACTCAACCAGCCGCTTGTCGAAGCCGCTCAGCGTTCGCTCGGACGTATGAGCCTTGCGGATCGCGCGTCAGCATTGATCAAGTCGGCGGTGTATGCGGCTGCGCTGGACGATTTTGCTGTCTCTCAAAAAGCTGGAACCGAAGCGCAGCTTGTGTTCGAGCGCGTCGATGGCGGCGATCTGTCGAAGCTTCGTATTCCCGGTCTCTACACCCATGCCGGATTCAACAACTTCTATCTCGGACAGCTTTCGCGCATTGCGCAGACACTCGACGACGACCAGTGGGTTCTGGGCGGTGGCGGCGAGCAAGGCGGCATCGATCAGGAGTTGCTCAAACTCGGCCCCGAACTTCTCGACCGCTACGGCAAGGAGTTTGCAGCCGCATGGAACAGCGTTCTCGATGGCTTGAAATTCAAAGCCATGCTGAACGACAAGCCGCACTATGTCGCGCTTTCCGCCGTTGCCTCACCAAGCTCGCCGATCGAACAGCTTTTTACTGCGATTGCCGAGGAAACAGCCCTGGCGCGCGACTCTGTCTCCGGCGAAGACTCGGGCATTGGCATGCAAGCTGGGACCGTTATGCGCCAGTCCCAGGACGCCGCAGACATGGCCAAGGGCCTGGCTCGCATCGGCATTCAAATTAGCTCCGCAAAATCGCAAAGCCGTGCTGGTACCGGGTCCGCGAAATTTCAAACCCAGAGCCCTGGGGCAAACATCGAAGCGCAGTTCAGGTCCTTCCAGGCTCTGGTAAGCGGTCCTTTTGGACACCGACCGATCGATGCGCTGACCCAGAATTTTCGCGACATCCATCAGAGTCTGCAACTGGCAACCGAGGTCCCCTTGCAGACGGAACGTGTCAACGCCAACCTGCAGCTGCAGATAGCCACCCTTCGCGCCAATGCATCGCGTCTGCCCAAGCAACTCGGCAGAATAGTCAACGCAACCGCAGACGAATTTGAGGGCAACGCGGCTGAAATTTCGTTGACGAATTTGAACGAGATGCTCGACCAGGCCGTCACGCAGCCGTGCGAGAAGGCGGTCAACGGCCGCTACCCCTTCGCCGGCGATGGTGCCAAGGATATTGCGATGGCGGACTTCGCCAAGTTGTTCTCTCCGGGCGGTCTGATGGACCGGTTCTTCGCACAAAACCTTGCTTCCTTGATCGACATGAGCGGCCAGGACTGGAGCTGGAAACAGGATGCGCGCTTTGGGCGCGACCTGTCGAAGTCGACGCTGAAAAACTTTCAGCTGGCTGCGGAAATCCGCAGCGCATTTTTCCCTTCGGGCGGGTCAATGCCGTCGGTCAACCTGACCTTTACCCCGTTCTCGCTGAACGATGATGCAGATACTGCGGTGCTCGACGTCGATGGCCAGATCGTCCAGAGCAACCAGGCGGGTAACACGCCAAGCACTGTGTCCTGGCCGACCGGTGCGGCCTCGACATCCGCCAGTCTGAGGCTGATGCCGGAAATGCCGGGCCGCGAATCCGCAATCAGGTTCGAAGGGCCGTGGTCGCTCAAGCGGTTGCTGGACAAGGCGACGATCACCAGCAAAGACGGCTCTGTTGAGGCGCGCTTCGTAATCGGCGGACGCGACGTCAGCTATACGATCCAGACCGGTTCCGGACCCAGCCCCTTCCTCCGTCCCGCACTTTCTGCATTCAGCTGCCCGAAGGCGTTTTGAGAGGATTTGAGCCTCACCTGGTGCAACTAGGGCGCCAAAGCTGCTGCGATCCCGCGTCACGGGCTCAAAGCTAAATTTCGATACTTTAATATTCCAGGCTGTGGCAAAGTGGCAGCAGCGAGCGCCTGAAGGTGCGCCGCAGAGGACGCTTTGAGAAGCGCTTGGTGGCAAGGTGAGCGATGTCGCCCTTTCCTTTGAAAGCTTCGGCGTGAGCCACAATGGCTGTGTCCGTGAGCACAATGAAGACAACTATCTAGTGGAGCCACGAACCGGCCTGTGGGTGGTGGCCGACGGAATGGGTGGACATGAAGCCGGAGAGGTCGCTTCAGCCAGCATTGTCGATCATCTGGCCACGATCGGCATTGCCAGTTCCGCCCCGGATCTTCGTGCGCGCTTCGAAGACAGGCTGAGCCGCGCCAACGCCGAGATCCGCAGGATCTCCGAATCTCGCGGCATAACCATCGGCTCCACCGTTGCCGCCCTGTTGGCGATGGATGGGCGATTTGCCTGCCTGTGGGCAGGCGACAGCCGGGTTTATCTGGTCCGTAATGCCTCGATCTCGCAGATCTCGAGGGACCACACCGAAGTTCAGGAACTTCTCGACCGCGGTATGATCAGCGCAGCAGAGGCGCTCACCTGGCCGCGCCGCAATGTCATCACGCATGCCGTCGGCGTCAGCGACGAAATCGTCATCGATTTCCAGCAAGGCGAAATTATGCCGGGAGACATCTTCGTGTTGTGCACCGATGGGCTGACGGCGCATTTGACCGACGCCGAGATCGGGGCCGTGGTGGTGTCTGCGACGCCTCAGGCGGCTTGCGAAAATCTGCTGCAAATGGTGCTGGCGCGGGGCGGAACAGACAATGTCACCATTGTGCTGGTGAAGTTCGCAAACGGGCACAACGGACACCCCCCCTACCCTGATCTGTCCAGAGCGGAGGGTTGAGGCTGATGAGCGCCGACGACAAGACGCGAATATCGCCGCAGCTGGCCAATACCGCCGTCGGCACGCAACTCAGCGGCATCTACGAACTTGACGAGCGGATCGCATTCGGTGGCATGGGCGAGGTCTACCGTGGCCACAACATCCAGACTGGCGACCACGTCGCGATCAAGATCGTCCTGCCCGAATTTGCCCGCGACCCGACGATCTTGTCCTTGTTCCGCAAGGAAGCGTCAATCCTCAATCACCTGTCGCATGATGCGGTCGTGCGATATCACGTCTTCACCATCGATCCAGGCATCGGCCGTCCCTACCTTGCCATGGAATTTGTCGACGGCGAGTCGCTGTACGACATCATGCGACGTGGCCCGATGCCAACTGAAGAGGTACGCAAGCTCTGCCATCGCCTCACGTCGGGTCTGAGCGCCGTGCATCAAGCGGGAGCAATTCACCGCGACCTCTCGCCCGATAACATCATCTTGCCAGGGGGTAGAGTCGACCACGCCAAGATCATCGATTTCGGTATTGCGCGATCGGCGACCGTCGGCGGGGAGACCCTGATCGGCGGAAAATTCGCGGGAAAGTACAACTACGTTTCGCCCGAACAGCTTGGGCTGTACAGCGGCGATGTCAGCGAGCAATCCGACATCTACAGCCTGGGGCTGGTGCTGGTTGCCGTTCTGCGCGGCAAGCCGATCGACATGAGCGGGTCCCAATTCGAGATCATCGAAAAGCGCCGGACTGTGCCCGACCTGTCCGACATCGACGACGATTTTCGTGGCATTGTTGAAGCCATGCTGCAGCCGGATCCGCGAGACCGCCCGGCGAGCATGGCGGAAATCGCCAGAATGACGCGTGACGAGGACGAAGGCACAACGCCACCAACGTTCATCCCGACCCGCGATCGGCCGGGTTTGCCACGAGCGGGGCAAACCCTTGCGCCTGAGCCCAAGGCCCAGCCTTCCTATGATTTGGGGCGCAACGCGCCTTTGACGGCAGCTTCCGGTGGGCAGCGCTTCGTCCCACATGTCCGTCCTGCGCTGCTGTCGGAACCGCGGCCTTCAGCAGTCGCCAGCCCGCCACGCGCGGTCGCACGTGGCGGGCCTGGAAAATCCACAAAGACCCGAACCATCGCGATTTCTGCCTTCGCGACGCTGTCTCTCGCCGCGGGTGCCGGCCTCTATATTAGCGGTTTTATGACGCCTACCACGCCGAGCGCCGGCACCACATCGCTGTCCGCCCCAGAACCATCTGAGCCCGCACCAGAGGCATCAAAGCCGGTCGCGACGGATAATGTTGCGAACGCTCCTAAGCCGCCAGAGCTAGCTCCACCCGCGCAGCCGCGAACGCAGACCACGGCATCGCCAACTAAAAATCAGGCAGAGGCGGCTGCGCCTCAAAAGCCGCAACCGCCAGAGTCGCCCAAGATACTCCCACAAACCGGGGAAGCCCCGAAGCCATCAGCTAGCACAGCGCTGCCGCCGGCCGAAAACGTAGCGCCGGCAATTCAGCCCGATACCGCTGCCAACGCCAGCCCGACAACACTTCCGCCGCCTGACAAGCTCGTTCCAGCTCCAACGCCAGCCGAAAAAACGTCAACCCCGCCAGCGCCGCAGCCCGACGTCGCCGACAGCCAAAAGCCGCAGCCGGCAGAGCCCGCCAAGATCCCCCTGCAAGCCAGGGAAACACCGAAATCGTCAGCAAGCGCGGCACAGCCGCCGGCCGAAAAAATGTCGCCGGCAGTTCAGCCCGACATCGCGGCCGGCGACAGCCCGAAAACGCCTCCCCCGCTTGGCAAGATCGCTCCAATCGCTCCACCAGCCGAAAAAGCTTTAACGCCGCCAGCCCCCCAGCCCGATGTCACGGTGAGCCAAAAGCCTGAACGACAGGCAAACCAGCCGGCGGAGGCGAAATCGGCCGCGCCCTTTCCCGAGCCGGCTGCAGGCCAGGCAGATGCGATGAGCGCAAAGGACCAGCAGGCCGACCAGCCGGCCGCCAGACAGCCAGACCAGGCCACGGTCGCCTTGAACGTGCCCAAGCCGGAAGTTCCTCCGGTCATCGACGACGTAGCGCAACGGGTCTCGTGGGTTCGCGACTTCAGCGGCGGCGACTGTTTCTATGCGGCCGTCACGTCGATAACCGACAAGACGGCGGCCATCGAAGGATTTGGAACGGCGGTTCATCCATTCGAACAAATGTTGACTGATTTCCAGGCAAAGTTCCACGTTGAACCGGACATAAGCGTGCGCCTCATCGAGCCGCCCCAGTGCGAAGTCACCAACTTCCTGCGCTTTTTGGGCCAGACTGCAGTCGTCAAGCCGCAGCTGGTTCTCGATCGAACATCGGTGCCTAACGGTACGCCGATCAGCGGCACGCTGGTGACGCATGGCGGGCTCATTTCCAGCGTGCTGTTGATCGACCACAAAGGCATGATGTTCAACCTCGACGACCGCATGGTCGTACAGTCGGACAAGGCCACCTTCAGCATCCCGATCGGCCTCGGGGCCGCCGACAGGGCTGCAGGCAAGGCCGTACCGCAGATCATTATGGTGATCACCGGCCCCCAGGACATTCAGGCGGCTGCGTTCTCTACGCCAATGCCGGCCTCGCAACTGTTGCCCAAAATTCTCGAAGAAATCGAGACCAACGGATCTCAGTTCTCGGCCAGTGCCAAATATTTCCGGCTCGGCGGGTAGTATGGCGTGCAATGGAACTCTGCCGCTCGCGTTTGCCCCGCTCGTCTGACGGCCTGCCCGTAAAGCAGCGCGATCGGTTTCGAGCCTTGCTTATCTTGACAGGCCGCATGAGGCTTGCGGTCGTTTCGGGCGCGGCACTCCTGGCCGTGCTCTCATGCAATGAAGCGCGCGCCGAATTCACGGTCTGCAATCAGACACTCGACCTCGTCAACCTCGCTATCGGCCAGACAATCGACAATGCCGACCAGACCGATGGCTGGTGGACCATCGGCGCAAATCAGTGCGTGAACGTCATTCGCGAGGAACTGACGAACCGCTACATCTACATCTACGCCACGGACGTTTTTGGCCACGCGATCCTGACCGGGTCGACCGAAATGTGCATCGAGCGTCGACGGTTCTCGATACGCGGCATCGACGAGTGCTGGCAGCGCGGCCATATGGCGGCGCGATTTGTTGAAGTCGACACACTTGAACAGGTGCGGTGGACGTTTTTCCTGACCGGAAGCACTCCGTGACGCACGCAATCGACACCAGCTTCAAGGCGAAAAAGCAGGCGCGCGCCGCCCTTCGCCGGCGCACGCTTTGGCGCAGGCTTATTGCAGGCTTGGCCTTGATTTTCCTGTGTTCGATCGCCGTCGGCTTCTACCTCACCGCGGACTATTGGTCATTTGGCGACGAAGACGAGGAGTTGCGCGCGGTAGAAGGAGCCGACGATGTGCCGGCCGATGCATCTGTCTATGTGCCTGCGATTATCGGCCTGGCGGGGGACCCTATGTGGATCACGCTCGCACCCGATAACGGCGCAGCAACGAAAGGCCGCGTGATTCCGCGTCCGGCAGAACTCGACCCGGCAGGGGTTTCGCCACAGATCGAGATCCTGTCCGACGTCATGCTTAGCGCCAGCGAAAAATTCATGACGACGATACCGTCGACGCAGGAGGATTTTGCATTCTTCCAGGCGCAACGAAAGACCGCCCCCGCGCCCTCCAGCGATCTGCAGAACGATCTTGAGCCATCTCCTGGCGCGGGTGAGCCCGCGCCGGCTTCGGATCAACAGGCCGACACCGACGATCCCGAAGCCGGCTGGGGTGAAACAATCGATGCAGGCGACGCAGCCCTTCCCGCATTCCAGAAGACCCAGATCGAAAACAACACCAGCGTCGCAACTGTCACGAATGAATATCAGCGGTTCGAGGCCACCGAAGACACTTTCGTGAAGATCCTCAACAGTCGCAGTCTGGACAGCGTTGCGCTCGATGCGCATTTCTCCGCCGAGGACGCCAGGCTGGCAGGCGAGGCCCTGAAGGCGCTCTTTAGCCGGGACGGCCTGGAACCGGGTTATGTCGTCGCCCTGCGTGGATACCGACCCAACCGCGAGACGACAACAATGTCCCTTATGCAGGTGTCGATCTACGCCAAGAACGTTTTTGTCGGGACGCTGACGCGTAATGCCGCGGGCGTGTTGGTATCGGGCGTTGACCCTTGGGTACGCGAAGACCTGTTCAACTACTCGGGCGCGCCGGCAGAAGGCGGCCACAAAAGGCAGTATCGTCTGCTCGACGCGATCTACTCGACTGCGGCACGCAACAGCGTTCCAACCGGCGTGATCGGCGAAGCCATCATGTATCTGTCGAGAGGACAGGATCTGGACGCTTTCGCAAGCGAGGACCAGCGTCTTGTGCTGATCTATTCGCAGACGCCCCGCGGCAAGGACGAAAGCGCCGGGCGGGTGCTGTATGTGGGTGTCCAGGGGACGACGAAAGGCCTCGACTGTTTCGTCTTCCAGCAGGGCGATGGCCAGTTTGCATGCGTCACGGGCGACGATCAGGTCCGCTCGCTGACGGTCACCAACGGCATGGTCACACCGGTCAACGGGGTCTTGACCTCGACCTTCGGGCCGCGCAAGCATCCAATTCTAGGCACCGTTCGCATCCACAAGGGCGTCGATTGGGCGGCGCCGGTCGGCACGCCGATCGCAGCCGCCTTTGATGGCGAAATTAGCTTCCAGGGCGATGGGGGCGGCTACGGCAATCTGGTCAAGATTTCGCACGGAAACGGGCGCGAGACGCGCTACGCTCATATGCAGAAATTCGCAATCGAGGGCGGCGTCGGCACCAAGTTGAAGGCTGGCGACATCATTGGCTATATCGGCACGACCGGCCTTTCGACCGGACCGCATTTGCATTTCGAACTCTATCAGAATGGCGCGGCGATCGACCCACTGGGCACGGTTACCGCGGTCGCTTCGGATCTTTCCGCCGTGGAAACGCTCACCGACCGTATCGTTCATGTCGAAAGTGGCGGCAGCGCCCGTGCCAAGAACCCAAATTCTTCAGCGACCGGCGCCGGCCAATTCATCACAAAGACCTGGATCCGGATGATGAACACTTACCGCCCCGAACTTGCACGCACACTCTCGACTGCCGACCTGCTCGCCCTGCGATACGACGCCACGATCTCGCGCGAGATGGTTCGCAATCTGGCGCGAGAAGGCGAAGCCTATCTTCGGGCGCGCGGCCACCAGATCACAGCCGGCCGGCTCTATCTCTGCCACTTTCTCGGCATGGAGGGCGCGCATCAGGTGCTGTCGGCATCGGGTTCGGCGCAATTGAGCGCCGTGCTCGGGTCAGCCGTCATTCAGGCCAATCCCTTTCTGACGGGCAAGACCGCCAGCTATGTCGCGGACTGGGCCGAAAGAAAGATGGGTCGCAAGCTGAGCCCAGCCACAACCACGGCGGGCCAGCAGACGACGACCACCATGGAGGTCCGGCAGACATCGCCCGAGTTCGCAAAGTACAAACAGGTGATCACGGCGATGCTGAGCTCTGTTCAGAATGCGCTTTGAGCCTGTGCATGGCCCCGGCAAATCGTAACCGCTTGGGTGCACGCAGACGACCGGTTTTCGGTCCAACGAGTGCTGTACTTCGACCTTGTTGGCAGATGTTTTTCTGGTCTGCGCACTATCGAACCGTGGCCAAGATCACGTACGCCACGGCGGTTGTATTCGTCACGTTCTGCAAGAATGGCCGGCTATTTTCGAGTAGAAGCGTCCGGCACCGAGAGAATTCAAGGCGATCGCTGATGCGGCCGATGGCGGTGCTGAGCCGAGCCTGCCCGGTGTCGGCAAGTTCAAGGTGAAGGAAACACCTGAACGCGAGGGCCGCAACCCGTCGACGGGCGCGACCATCAAGATCTCCGCCTCGAAGAAGCTGTCCTTCACGCCGGCTAAGGCCACCAACGGCTGATCCTTTGCCGGTATGTACCCTGACAGAAAGAGCCCCGCGGTCTACCTTGTGGGGATCAGGTGCAGTGTAGTCTTCCCGGCCTTCACGGCCGCGACTGACAGCTTGCGGTCAAAGCTCGCAAGTTGGCCGCCATTCGTCTTGGCGAGCGCAAGAAGATAGGTATCCGTGACCTGTGCCGAGGTCAGGATTTTCGCCGCATCGATGTCGCCGGAGCCAACCAGGCTCACATCGTCGGACCAGAAGCTGTGCCCGTGCAGAGCCCGCAACTTGGTAACGATTTGCGCAACGACGGCGGGCGAACCGGGAGAATTAGGATATCTTTGGTTGCCGACGATGCGCAGGACGCCGTTTTCGGTAATGGGACACGTAGCCCATGCGGCGTTACCGGTCACTTCGAACCAGCCATGCGCGTCGTCATGGGCCACGTGGCCAGGATCTATCAGTGCGATCAGCACATTGACATCGAGCAGGAACGTCAAGGCAGTTCGTCTCGCAAGGCATTGACCGTCTCAAGCGTGACAGGAGGTGCATCCGGCCGAGGCGACAGTAGAGGAATCCCGTTGCGCTCGCCGCCGGCTTGTGGCCGGCGCAGCGAGCGCCGGGCGAGATCGGTGATGACCTCGCCGAGGCTGCGATCCTGCTGCCGGGCCATGGCCTTGGCCGCGACCAGGACATCGTCATCGATCGCCAGTGTCGTTCTCATATCGCCCTCCTTGGCGCGCATCAATCATCACGCATCATATAGAATAGCGACGACGGATACTCAAGCGGTACGATCGCGCACGAAATGGAGGCTCGATCCCGCCGCCGATAAGCGGGCCTTCCGACCGGCGCCGCATCCCTTGCGAGACCGGCGACGACATACGAAACATAGCCCGGCACCAGCGGCAGCATGCAGGGCGAAAGAAACGACACGATGCCCGTCGCGAAGGCGGCCAGCCCGCCGATATTCGAATTTCGCGCATTGGTCATCACCACCCCATCGTTGGGTTAATGCTCATTATCGACCAGTTTCCGAACGGTCGCTTCGCCACTGTGGAGCCGCTGAGCATCGATAAGTTGAACACGCCCAAAGCCTAAAACTAACAGATCGCGGCGCGCGATGAGGACCAGGCGAATGCCAGCTCGGATTTGCGGTGCGCACATCGGTCGGCGTTTCGGACCAGGTAAGCAAACAGCGGGCACCGAATTGACAGAAGGTGCGATCGGTCTTGACCGCCAAAGCCGCATCGACCTGCAACTGCGCATCGAGGGGTTGGGCAACGAACTTGGCCGCATCGACGGAAACATAGGTCCGCAGACCCGCCGGGCGATCGGCATCTGGCAAGCCAAGAATGGTCTTCCGGCCGACCACCTATCTGCCGCGCGAGCAACTTGCATTCCTCGTGGTTCGGACAGATCCGACGATGGAAGCCGTGCGTGCCGGATATACTGCCGATCAAGCCCGTACGACGCAGCCGAAAAAGCAGGTTGCGCAGAAGGTCCGCACCCAGCGGCCGGTGGCGCAGAAACCCCGCAAACAACAGCAGGTCGTTCAGAAACGGCGCTTCCGCAAGACCGTGGGGCGGCGGGACGATCCTCCGCCGCCCAAGGATAACGACTTCCTGACCAAGGCGTTGCTCTTCGGCTCCGGTGTGGTGGTGGGCGGCGTGCTCAAGAACTGACCGGGGTCGTTCCAAGCCTATTCGCCTGACTGCCGCTGCGCTTGCCACTCAGTTCCTGACGCACTGCTGCACAGTTTCAGGCGGCATCCGTACGCTACTCGGCCTTTATACGCATTTCCACGCGGCGGTTGACGGCGTCGTATGGATTCGGGCTACGCGGATGCGCTTCGCCCAACCCGATCGCGTTGATGCGGTCAGCCTCGATGCCACTGGATGTGAGGAAGGACGTCACCGATTGCGCTCGTCGCTGCGACAGCCGCTCATTGTAGTGCGCCGGACCGGAAGCGTCGGTGTAGCCTTCGACGACGAAGTGGAAAGTACTGATCCGGCTGTCCTTCAGGGCCTTGGCATACTCCTCGAGTTCAGCGCGTGCGGTCGCGTCGAGTTCGGCCGAATCCAGCCCGAAATTGATCAGCATGTCGAGACTGGATTTGTCGGCCGGCCCCTCTTTTGCCTTGGTCTTGCTCTTACACTGCTCCTCCGTGCCGACACAAATCCCCCGAGACTTGCCGAGGTCGGCCGCGCCAGCAAAAAACTTGACGATGTCTTCTGATTTCTGGACAGGGTCGGCGGAAACATGGGTCGAGAAAGCCACGACCGCCAACACCAAGGGTGAACTGGCCCACCGCATAGCGGTTACTCCTGTTGAGCATCCGATATTACCAACCGTGAATATACCACATTCCCACGCGTTTGTCTGTCAATAAACGCCGAGCCTGGCTGTGTCGGCCGATCTCCCGTCCCCACGAGTTGAGACTTGACCGGCGCCACGCCGGGGGCTTGAGTACCGACTGGTCCTCGATGAAGGCGTGGCGTCATGGCCAATGGGCTCCGATTCAAAACGGCACGGGATCTTTTTGTGGCTTGTCCCGCTGTCGCCAGAGACATGAGAGCCCTTCCAACCGAGCAGCGTTCGATCGAGTTTTGCCGCGATCTCCTCGCCGGGCCCATTCCCGAAGAGGCGATCACGTTTTGTGCCTACCTGCTTCCTGATCGGGCTGCGGTCTGGTGGGCCCATGAATGCCTGGGGCATCTGAGCGAGCTGCTCGATAAGACAGATCAAGAGCTGCTCGCGCTTGTTCGCGACTGGGTCAGCGAACCGGACAGTCCCCGCCACCGCGCCGCAGTAAGCGAGGCTGCGGCAACCCCGCCGGCTACGCCGGGCGCCTGGATTGCCTTGGCTGCGGAATGGCGTGACAATGGTTTTGGCGTTGCCGGATCTGTCGTCGGCGCAGCCGCGCCAACGGCCTTGCAGCGACATCCTGCCGCCCATGCAGTCAATGCCGGTGTTCTAGCAGGGCTGGCGCGCGTCGCACTGGCGGACCGCTTTGCCGTTCTCTCCGCCTTTGTCGAAATGGGCCTGCAGTTGGCCGAGATCGAGGCGCAGCGCCAATCGGCTGATGCGTATTAGACCCGAACCATTCCAATAGACGCAGCTCCATGGTCTTGTTTGACCAGGGGTTTTCGAACCGAAGGGCCCAGATCTCACTTGCAGCCGCCTTGCGCCCATTTGGCCAGCGCCACCTTGAAGCGTGTCCCAAGCGGATGTTGCAGGCGTAGAACGGAGACATCGTTGGCGGCGAAATTTTTCGCCTGTTCGCATAGCCGATCCTCATTCCACTCATGACAGCCGTTGCAGTGCTTGCCCTCCCACACCGCCTTGTCGAGCCCTTCCACGGGAGTGAAGAGTGGTTTGCCTGTGATCAGCTCGGCGATACTCTTGCCGTCGATTGCTGGATCTCCGAAATCGACAGGTTGGTCGAAAAAGATCGGCTCGTCCGAAGCCAGTCTCGGGATTTTCTGACGCAGCACATTGAGCGCAAGCTGGGCATCGTCAGCGCCAGACGGATTTGCGGCGGCGTTGCGCCCGCCCGAGGCGCCTTGCGGTTGTTGCGGAGCGGTCGCCTCACCGACGATCAGTGGCGCGTTCAGATCCACCTTGTGCAGCACGACCTCGGTGGTGAGCGAGACATTGATCCACGGGCGCTGTTTGCCGGCCGTTGCTTTGAACACGTCGGCGGTAACCCTGTTCATTGCGTCGGTGATGGAGACGTTCGAGGCCCCGATATGGGCAAGCAGCGCCGACGTGAACGGCGAGTGCTCGCTCGATCCGTCATAGGCGACCTGATTGGGACTGGTGGAAAAGGCGACCAGCGTGCCAGTGCCGCCATTCTCGATCGGGATTTCGGCAAGGCCACTTCTCGCTCCCTTGACGCCTGCGGTCTTTGCCAACACCTCGGCCAAGGGATTGTCGCGACAGGCGTCGAGAAAAATCAGCCTTATGCTGGTCTCGCGCGACATTTGCCGCAAAACGAAATCCACCGGCACCGCTTCGAAGTCGAGCGAGGTCTCGTCTTCCAGTGCGGCATCGACCGGAAGCAGGTAGTTGCTGCCTGAAACCTGCAAGCCGTGGCCGGCGTAAAAGAAAAGGGCAATGTCGGCGCCGCGAACCTGCTTTGCGAACTGCGCAATGGTCGTCTGGGTCTGCAATTTGGTCAGATCGAACCCGGAGACGACTTCAAAATCCAGGCTTTTGAGACGTTCGGCAACAGCCTGCGCGTCGTGTACCGGGTTGGTCAGCGCCGGCGCATGCTGATACTGGGAGTTGCCAAGGACCAGAGCAGCACGACGTTCGGCGTTGGCCGCCGTCAAGGTCAACAACAGCGAGAGCATCACCAGCCCGATCGCGCCTAGGACACCAATAAACCAAGCAATCAGATCGAAGCCCCGCCGGAACAAAGGCCCTTCCTCAGTTGACGAGCTTGGTGGCGGAAAACTCTATCCGCCGATTGAGCGCCTTGTTCTTCGGCGTGTCGTTGCCAGTAACCGGCCGCTCCTCGCCATAACCGATCGCCATGATCTGCGTGCGAGCAATACCTGCGGCAACAATGGCGTCAGCTACGGCCTGGGCCCTCCGCTCCGACAGGAGCTTGTTGGCGGCGGACGACCCATCGGAGTCGGTGTGGCCGGAAACCTCCACCTTCAGGCCCGGGCACTTGCCGACGACGCCAACGACCTCCTCCAGTAGCGGACGGCTTTGGGTGTCGAGCCGTGCGCTCGCCGGCCGAAAATAGATGGCTCCGGTGCGAGAGAGCACCTCGAACCGGTTGAGGCACTCCTCGTCGCTGAAGTTCGCCTTCGCAGCATCAGTGGCAACAGGCCCGACGTCGGCGGTGCTTGCCGCGACGGTCTGGACGGCCGCGGGCTTGCTACCATCGGCGTTGAACACGAAATCGAACGATACCGAAGCGGTCGGAACAATGTTGGCCACATTGGCGGCCTGCTGCAGCTTGTCGACATTCGGCAGCAGTCCGAAGTCCTCGACATGCACGGCGACGGGGGCTTCCGAAGCGACGGAAACCATGCTGTCGCTGATCAAGGTCACGACGACATTGGCCTCGAGATCCTTGTCGACCCCGTGCAGGTTGAGTCGGAATGGAAGCACTGCCTTCATCCTTCGCTTCGTCGCAAGATCGGCAAACGCCGCAGGGTCCACTTTTGCGGTCAGTTCGGCGGCCGGATACTTGAATGTCTCGAAGAAAAGGAACCGCATGCGGACGTTTCGAAGGTCGACGCCGGTATCGACTGAATTGAGGTCGAATGTGATTTTGGCCTCACCCGTCGAAGAAAGGGTGCCGGCGATGTTCCTGATCTTGTTGGTTTCAACGATCGTGTTCTTCTTGACCGACTGGTAGGTGAGCACCGAAGCGGTTGGATCAAGTGTCCAGTTCGTCTGTGCATTCGCGCTTTCCAGTCCGGGTAAAAACAGCACCGACAGCGCGATGATCAAGCCAAGGGTGTTTAGGGCTAACCAGCTTCTCGAGCCCGTTTTCCGCCAGTCTCCGACGACTTCGAACATCGAACCCCCCACAGGACAACAGCCTTCCGTGTCGCAATCACCACCAAGCGTGCCAAGGAGAGCATAGAACAATTGTCAAGGCTTGGCGAGCATCGGCCAATCGACCGCAATGGTGTAATTCCGCTCAGGTCCCGGGCTGCGTAAGTCCGGAAAAATGGTGTTGCGCGAACAAGCAGTCTTGTTGGCGAACAATGGAGCTGATTGGAGAATATTCGCTGCGCTACCTGCCGCTGTCTTGAAGCCGGTCACGCTGGACCAGCCAAGCGAGGGAAACGCCCGGCTTACTCCATCCTGCTTCTCCCGCGGAATGCAGCTGGCGGCTCTTCGATTGAAGATTTCGACCATGTGAAGCAGGCCGCGAGGCGCGTCCGGGCCTATTTGCAGGCACCTGCCCAAAGCCGCGACATGAAGCCAGCCGCCAGCCTGCCATGTTCGACGGCAATCGTTTAGCTTGCTGCCGCCGATCGTTTGAAGATGATGGTCACCTTCGTCCCTTTGCTGGCGCTAGAGTCGACTGCGAACTGCGCCTTGGCGTTCTCGGTCAGCGAGCGCGCGATCAGCGCTCCGAGCTTGCCTGGCTTGGGCCACGTCTCGCCTTCCGGCAGGCCGATTCCGTCGTCCGCCACTATAACCCGGCAGCCGTCGCCATCGACGACGCTGTGCAGTGTTATCGTGCCGCCGTCGCGCCCCCGGAACGCATGCTTTAGTGAATTGGTCAGCAATTCGTTGACGACCAGTCCCGCCGGCATGGCGACGTTTATTGACACGGGATATGTATCCACCTTCATATCCAGGCGGATCCCCTCGACTGCATGCGAGCTCATCACCGCGGACGCGATCTGGCTGAGATAGACGCCAAGATCGACCTCCTCTTTCGGCTCGTCGGCCGTTAGCGTCTGGTAGAGGATCGCCAGAGCGTCGACGCGACCGGCAAGCCGCTCAAACCGTCTCCGGTCGGCCTCGGTCGCGTTGCGGCTTTCCAGCCGGATCAGTGCGGTGATCATCTGCAGGTTGTTCTTTACCCGGTGCTGCAGTTCGCGCAGCAGTGTGTCTTTCTCGCTGACAAGCTCCTCAACCGAGCGCTCATCTCCCGCCTCGCCATGGGCCGATACGTCGACCAGCGCCACCAGCCGGAAGCACATCTTGCCGTTGTCGTCCTCGATCACATTGGAATAAACGTCGACGATCGTCGGCTTATCCTCGTTGCGTTCCAGCCTGTAGGTGCCGACAAAATCGGTTTCCTCGACCACGGCCTCGGCAAGTGGCCGGTTCTTCTGCTCGTGGAGGCCTTTGCCCAAAAGGGCTGCCCAGTTTGCTCGTGTGAGCCTGGCGGCCGTCAGGCCTGACAGTTTCTCGAATTCCGGGTTGGCGTAGACTACGCGCTCCTCAGCGGCCAGGTTCGCAACGGCAATGGCGATCGGCACCTGGTCAAGGAATTTTTTGAACTGTTCGCTTTCCAGTGCGGTTGCAAGGTCAGGTGTATCAAGCAACTGCTCGACCGCCTCGGCCTTTTCTGAATCCGGTGTCATTTGCGCGCCTGTTCCGTGCGGACAATATCAACAATGCAGCGCGCCCGCCATCGCCAAAGCTGCATTTGACGCACCGCGTCATGCACCTGACAACAAGCTTGCGTCGTGCGCAACGGCCATACGTCTAAGATTGCGACCGGCCGAAGGAGAGCGGCAGGCGCCGGGTGCCACGCCTTGTGCCCTTGAAGGGGTGAGCCGGCCCCCGCGGCAAGTGGCTCCGCTGAATATTAAGCTTTTGGTAACCCTCCAAACTCGAAGGCTAAATGGTAATGGCTCCTTTTGCTCTCAATAGGTGTTAGGCCCGATATCGAGGCGAGAAAGAGGAGAAAGGACCAAAATGGCCAACGTACTGAACGCCAAGGGTGTTCCACTCCCCTACAGCGGATCCTCCGTAAAGTGGTATTCGGCGACGAATTCCGGCCCGACACTTTATGGCAGCATCTACAACGACTCAATGTACGCCGACGGTAGCGTCACCGTGACGATGTACGGCGGCAAGGGCGATGACATCTATTATCTGTATTCCTCCAAAAACAAGGCGGTCGAGCTGCCCAACGAGGGTGTCGACACCATCTCGACCTGGATGAGTTACAAGCTCCCAGCGAATTTCGAGAACCTGACGGTCACCGGCGACAAACACTATGCTTTCGGAAACGAGCTAAACAACATCATTACCGGCGGCTCCGGCCAACAGACGCTCGACGGTTTGCAGGGCGATGACGTTCTCAAGGGCGGATCCGGTGCGGACATTTTCGTCGTGACCCCCGGCAACGGCAGTGACCTGATCCTCGACTTTGGCGCCGATGATACCGCGCGCGTCGGGAGCTTCGGCTTCACCTCCTTCGAGGATGTGCACGCCAACATGGTCCAGTCGGGGGCGAACGTCAGACTTAACCTGTCCGATGACGAGTTTCTCGTTTTCGCCAATAAGACCATCGACCAGTTCAACCCAGGCCAGTTCGATCTGGCCCTAGACAGGTCGCATCTGGAACTCACCTTCTCGGACGAGTTCAACACGCTCGACCTGTGGAATGGCTCGAGCGGCACCTGGGACTCGAACTTCTGGTGGGGCGCCGCGAACGGCAGCTCGCTCACGAGCAACAAGGAGCTTCAATGGTATATCGATACCAACTATGCCCCGACGCGTTCCGTCAGCCCGTTCAGCGTTGAGGACGGTGTTCTCTCGATTACCGCCGCCCGGGCTCCCGCGGCAATCCAGCCCTACATAAACGATTACAAATACACGTCAGGTTTGCTGACGACCTATGAGTCCTTCGCACAAACCTACGGCTATTTCGAAATTCGGGCTGACATGCCCGAAAAGCAAGGTGTATGGCCGGCCTTCTGGCTTCTCCCGGCTGACGGCTCCTGGCCACCGGAACTGGACGTCGTGGAAATGCTCGGTCAGGATCCAAACAAGCTCATTCTGACAAGCCACTCCAACGAGACGGGAACTCATACGACAGTGTCCTCGACGGCCTATGCCGCAGATACCGAAGGGTTCCACACTTACGGAGTGCTGTGGACAGAAGACGAACTCGTCTGGTATTTCGACGACGTCGAAGTTGCTCGTGCCGCAACGCCTTCCGATATGCACGACCCCATGTATATGCTGGTCGATCTGGCGGTTGGTGGCCTCGCGGGAGCGCCCGCCGACGGGCTTGCGACACCTGCGGAAATGCAGATCGACTACATCCACGCGTACGCGCTGAACGATTGGCATATCTAGGCGCAAAACCTGACGCTGGCTGCGGTATGGAGATGTCGTAACCAAGCCTGATTGCGGGCACGATCTTTGCGCCCGGGACTGAACTTGAACCGATGTGAAGGCGATGTCGCATTCCCATTCGTCCGAGCCGCCACGAACAACCCTCGCTGCGGTTTTGGCTTCTTTCCGCCGCGCGTTCGCTGGAATTGCCCTGATGAGCGGCGTCGTCAATGTTCTGGCGCTGACCGGCTCGTTCTTCATGCTGCAGGTCTATGATCGGGTCGTACCCGGCCGCAGTGTGCCGACGCTTGTCGGGCTTGCCGTATTTGCCGGCATGCTGTTCATTTTCCAAGGCGTTCTTGAGCTTATCCGGTCGCGGTTGCTTGTGCGCATCGGGATGGCTTTGGATGCGCGATTGAGCGGGCAAGTCTATGCCGCCCTTATGCGTTTGCCCCTGCGCACCAAGCTCCCAGGCGACGGCCTTCAGTCGTTGCGGGATCTTGACCAGGTGCGTTCGTTTCTGTCGAGCACTGGTCCGACTGCGCTTTTCGACCTGCCCTGGATGCCGCTGTATCTGGCAATATGCTTCCTGTTCCATCTCTGGATCGGCGTGACGGCGCTGGCAGGCGCTATCATTCTCTCTAGCCTGACTGTGCTTGCCGAAGTTCGCACCAGGGAGCCTGTGAAGAGGGCAAACAGCCAGGCGGCAGCGCGCAATACGCTTGCGGAGGCGACGCGTCGCAATGCAGAGGCTCTGCAGGCGATGGGCTTTGGCGCGCGCATCGCCGAGCGCTGGTCAAGCGTCAACGCCGACTTTCTCAACACGAACGCAAGAGCCAGCGATCTGGCTGGGACGCTCGGCACGATCTCGAAGATCCTGCGCATGATGCTGCAGTCGGGTATACTGGCGATCGGCGCCTATCTGGTCATTCATCAAGAAGCGACAGCCGGTATTATGATCGCCAGTTCGATTATGATGAGCCGGGCGCTCGCACCGGTCGAACTGGCTATCGCCCACTGGAAGGGTCTCGTCAGTGCTCGCCAGGCATGGACCCGGCTGAGCCAGCTTTTGGCCCTGCTTCCTGAAATTGCCACGAGTGTCTCGCTGTCGGCACCTGTATCTGCTCTTGCGGTAGAAAGCATCTGTGTCACGCCACCCGGCGAGCGTCGTGTGGTTGTGCAGGATGTCGGGTTCGCGCTAGAAAGGGGTGCCGGCCTTGGCATTGTCGGACCGAGTGCGTCCGGAAAATCATCGCTTGTCAGAGCAATAGCCGGGATATGGCTTCCAGCCCGCGGGACCGTCAGGCTGGACGGAGCAACGCTCGACCAGTGGTTGCCGCAAGAACTGGGCAACCATGTCGGCTATCTGCCGCAGGATGTGCAACTGTTCGATGGCACCATTGCCGAGAACATCGCACGCTTCGAACCTCAAGCCTCTTCGGACAAGATGCTGGCGGCTGCGCGCGCGGCCGGCGTTCATGACCTTGTCGTCCATCTGCCGGAAGGCTACGAAACGCGGATCGGCGAGGCCGGGTCGGCGCTTTCGGCGGGCCAGCGACAGCGGGTTGCGCTCGCACGGGCACTCTATGGCGATCCGTTCCTCGTTATCTTGGACGAGCCCAATTCCAACCTCGATTCCGAAGGGGAGGCCGCGCTGGCGGCGGCAATTGAGGGCGTGCGGGCGCGAGGCGGCATTGCTGTCGTGGTCGCCCATCGGCCGAGCGCGCTTGCAAGCCTGGATCAGGTACTCGTCATGGCTAACGGCCGTGTCCAGGCGTTTGGCCCCAAGAATGAGGTCTTGAGCAAGGTAACCCGTTCGGGCGGCGTTCCCCTGAAGGTCGTCTCCGGCCCTGAGGAGGCGACACACTGATGACGCAACACGCGGCATCGGCGATCGACCGGACCATTCGACGCTATCTGTTCGGCGGCCTCGCGGTCTGCATGCTCCTGGTTGGCGGGGCCGGAAGCCTGGCCGCGGTCACGGAGCTTTCTGGAGCCGTCATTGCTTCGGGAAGGCTGGTCGTCGATTCCAGCGTTAAAAAGGTGCAGCATCCAACGGGTGGAGTGGTCGGTCAGATCCTCGTGCGAGAAGGCGACGCCGTGAAGGCGGGCCAGGTTTTGATCCGTCTCGATGAAACCGTGACCCGGGCCGATTTAGCCATGGTCACCAAGAGCTTGGACGAATTCGAGGCCCGTCTGGCCCGCCTCGAAGCCGAGCGCGATGGCACGGACACCATCGCCTTCCCATCTTCGCTGACGTCGCGGCAGGACGATCCTGAGATCCGGCGTGCGATGGCCGGCGAGCAGTCCTTGTTCGAATTTCGTCGCCAGGCACGCGCTGGCCAGAAGGCTCAGTTGAGAGAGCGCATTGCTCAGCTCGCCGAAGAAGTCGCCGGCTTGAGCGAGCAAAGGGATGCTAAAAGCCAGGAAATCAAATTGATCGGGCTTGAGCTCGACGGCATGCGCAAGCTCTGGGAACGCAAGCTGGTTTCAATCGATCGCATAACGACACTTGAGCGTGACGCAGTCCGGCTTGAAGGCGAACATGGGAAGCTGACTGCCGCAATCGCGCAATCGAAGGGCCATACATCCGAAATCCGCTTGCAGATCATTCAGATCGGCCAGGATTTGCGCAGCGAGGTGGCAACCGAGCTCCGTGACGTCCAGGCAAAGCTCGCCGAGTTGGTCGAGCAAAAGGTCTCGGCCGAAGATCAGCTCAAGCGTATCGATATACGCAGCCCGCAAACTGGCGTGGTCCATCAGCTTGGCGTGCATACGGTCGGCGGCGTCATATCCGCGGGAGAGCTCATCATGCAGATTGTCCCTGTGACAGACGATCTGACGGTCGAGGCGCGTGTGGCACCGCAAGACATCGATCAGCTGATGCCAAGGCAGAGCGCAACGTTGCGACTTTCGGCCTTCAACCAGCGGATAACGCCTGAGCTGAATGGTGTCGTCAGTGAGATCTCCCCCGATCTCAGCATCGATGAGCGAAACGGCGCGAGCTTCTATACTGTGCGTGTCAGCCTGCCGCGCACAAAGCTTACAAGGCTGAAGGGCCTGACCTTGTCGCCCGGTATGCCTGTCGAGGTGTTCTTCTCGACCGGCAGCCGCACAATGCTGTCTTACCTCGTAAAACCTCTGGCAGATCAAATCCAACGGGCATTCAGGGAGGATTGAGTTCGCGTGACGGACTCGGCCATAACCCATGCCGTGCTTAGAGCGTGATGATTAGATTGCGGCATACTCGGCCTCGGTGAAGGAGTTGGCGCATTCCTTTGATGTGAGAGTGTCGTGGATTTTCCCGATGCTCGCAGACGGCGTCGGTGTTGCGTCTGGCGGCCGTTCTCAGCACGTGTTTGGTTTGGCGAGGAGCATCTCGATCGGATCAGGTCTGGCGAGTATTTCGGCAGGAAGAAGAGCTTGGCGCCGGCGTTGCTGACGGCGTGCCGGACGGCCATGACGACGATGTCGCCCGGCTTGAGGGTCGGCAAGAGCACCTTCCATAGAGCCGGAAGCCATTGATCGGCCCGTCTGTGAGCATCGGGCGGCGGCCCGGTCCACTGCGCCCGCCGACGCGCCAAGTCGGGCCGATCTTGCGCGCCCCCGCTGGATGATGACGAACGGCTATCGACATCTTCTTCGTTGTCGCTCCAACCGTCGGTTGGTGGACGCACTGCCGGTGAGAGCCTAACGTTCCTGAACGGTACGCGCGCACTGGGCAATTCCGCCCCCGCATCCCCCATGCCCGGTGCAAAGGCGCTCCGATCGGTCCCGCCGTCCTGGCATGTACGGCGGGACTTTTTGCGATAGGCCTTGGAACCCGCGCGGTGAAGGCCAGCAACTTCTCCCTCACACATTGCTGCCAGGTCGGTGGCCCCGAAGCCGGCGTCTCCTAGTTTCAGCCTGCTCTGTCGCAGATGGCGCTAAGTACGGCCAGCTCCTGGTACCTCGTCCAAGAGATCTGGACCGTTGCCCGCGGGCATCTGGCCGTCGGGCGTAAGCTTGTCCACCGCGTCGGGCAATTCTCTTGTGAGCCGGTCGAGAAGTTCGTCATGGGACAATCCGGTTTGCTCAGCCAGATCGCTCAATGTTTGCGGGTCGATTGCTTTCTCAACCTGATCGCGCTGAACGGGCCGGTTTGATCCTTTACTTACCCACGAATCAACCTGATCGCCCGCACCCGCATTTCTGAGACGGTCCAGGATGTCGCCGAGGCCGCCAGGGGAGCCAGCGCTAGCGTTGGGATCTGTCGATTTCCTACCAGCGATCAACTCGCCGATCTTGTCCCTATTCTTGTAGGCAAGCAGGCCAAGCAACGCTATGGCGACCTTTCCTATATCAAGGCTCATTTCGCATCTCCTTCTATAAGGAAGGGACAAGGCATGCGGCTTCGAAAGGTTCCATGGTTATGCTGCTGGGCCGATATTCGATTCGGTTTTTAGCCGGACGATTGCGGCTTCTCGGCTCGTTCTGACTAGACTTCAGCTTCCGTGCCTCCGCAGAGTCAGCTCGCAGCTCGCGTCGTCTCTCCGGAGGCGCGGGCTTTCTACATTCCGTCACCGATTGTGAGCGACACGCTCATTCAAAATCTTGCATTAGAAACTTGGAAGATAAGTGCAGCGGAAAACACTGCTGGCGCCATGGACAAGAACGATGGCGACACAATCGTCCTGGCTGGCTTCCGAGCCGCCTGCTCGGGGGTCCGGTGATCCGAGCAGACAGGGCGACAAGGATTTCGAGAGAGAGACCGACGGCAAATGGGTTAGACGATAGCGGTCACGAAAGCCGGGTGGGCATCACAATGTGGGAGGAACAGGAAGAAGCTGACACCGCCCTCGACAGCCAACCAGCCGTGGTTCCGTTGCTCTGGTCGTGTATGTGCTCTCGATCTTGCATAGTCGGTGCGATCATTTCGGTCAGCTCGCGCGCCTGTGCCTGCGCAATGCCGGTTCATCGGCTAAAACTTGGACCTGCCCTCCTTCAGTCTTCAGTCGCTCGCAAGCGAACTTGTCTTCTCCCATGTTGAAAACCTGTTTACGTTCGGCCCGTTGGAACCCAATGATTGGCAAAGCGACTTGTTCCTTGAGCTGCCAGCGCCCGACGGTCCCCAGCCGTTCGTGGTCGCTGACGCTGTCGCTGCGGAGACAATCTTTGGCGTGTCGGATCCCGAAATCTTTTCCAAAGCGCCAGCATAGGCCGCCGCATCCGCCCACCGCTTAATGCCGCGCTTGACCCTTAGGCGAAGCCGCCTAGGCTTAGCGCAAAGCAGAGTTGAGTTGTCGCAACGCCCCCTGGGCGGCCGATAGCCTGTGTTTTTCGAAGATTGCTAGCTTCTGCTGATAAGTGATCCGCACCTTGGCGTTGCACCCGTGGCATCTGAAGTGCGCGATCGTTCTTAGTGTAGAACCTTTCCTTACTGCCGGATAGGAGCAATCCGGACAATTGAATGTGAGCGCAACATGAGACAAGTCTTTGGCTAAACCCAATCTCAGATCGTGTCCCAGGATGTGGTGGTGTAGCTGACGGCTTGGTCGCCGCGCTCTCCGGCATGGGGGCCGGGACGAGTAGCGTGCCACCGCTGGCAGGCTGATGAGCGGATCATCGCTCATTTGGCTGATGGTTTCCAATGTCATGTATCTGGCGCGCTGGACGGCCCATTCGTCGTTCTGCTCGAGCAGGAGCGCGCCTACGAGGGACGATAAGGTGCCGACGACCTCGGTGCGCCGCTTGATCTCGCCGTTGAGCCCAATCACGCGCAGAGTTCCTGGACTGATGCTCGGCTGGCGGCAACTTGCTCGCCAGCCGAGTGAGTTCAGGCGGTGGTCAGGGGAGGCTGGCCAGCCACACGCTGGTG
>NZ_JAMYOX010000032.1:0-73109 GCF_040320025.1 Mesorhizobium sp. M0808 | reverse complement strand
CCGTCGACGGGGATCCTTTCGCCGGCCGCTATCAGCAACAGCATGCCCGGTTCGATCTCGCCAACCGGCAGATAGTCGCGTGCGCCACCGTCGCGCAGCACCAAGGCGCCACGCGCGGCCAGTTGTGACAGGCCTTTCACGGCGGTGCGGGCGCGTGCGCGCATCACGTGATCCAGCGTGCGGCCGATCAACAGGAAGAACAGCAGAGACACCGACGCGTCGAAATAGGCGTGGTCGCCATGGGTGATCGTCTCATGGAGGCTCATCGCATAGGCCAGCGACACGCCGACCGCGATCGGCACGTCCATGTTCATGCGGCCGTGACGCAAGGCATTCCAGGCCGACTTGAAGAAGATGCCGCCGGCGAAGGCGAGTGCGGGGATGGCGATCAGTGCCGAGACCCAGTGGAACAGGTCGCGGGTCGCGCCCTCGGCACCGGACCAGACCGAAACCGACAGCAGCATGATGTTGCCCGCCGCAAATCCGGCAACAGCGACGGCGCGGATAAGCTCCGAGAGCGTTTTGTCCTTTTCACCAATCTCGGGTTCGAACAAATGCGCCTGGTAACCCAGCCGCCCCAGCATGGCGACGAATGGTGGGGCCTCGTCCCCGCGCCACCGGACCGAGACCCGCTTCGTTGACAGGTTGACGCGAGCGGCCTCGACGTGATCGAGTTTTGCCAACGCCGTCTCGATTGTCTGGATGCAGGCTGCGCAATGAACCGTCGGAACTGAAAGATCGGTCTGGCTAAGGCCATCGCCAAGCGACCGGCTCGCCAGCTTGATCTCTTCGCTGGACGGCAGGACGGATGTAGCGTTTCCCAGATCCAGCGCCATTTCCGCGCCCGGTGCACAGCAGCTCATTTCAGCGCTCCATCGGAGATCATGATCCTGCGCACGTCGCGGAAAGGCCTTGCCAGACCGGCATCGGCGTCGATTTCGACGATCCACACACCGTCCCTTGGCATGTGCTGCACGGCAAACTCCTGGCCCGAGGCGGCGGCGAGCGTGATGGACTCATCTTCTTTCTCGTAAGCGGGATGGCGAAACAGCACTTTGACGCCATGCAAGGGAACCGCCTTGCCGGCGGCGTCGGTGACGCCATAGCGGACTTCGCCCCATGCAATGGTCAACTTGCCGGTCCAGCCGAGGGCTGCCTGCGCGCGCCCTTCCTCGGCCTTCCTGTTGAATTGCTGGCTCGCCACATAGGTGTTTTCGACGACAAGCCCGGTCCAGCTTGTATTGGCAAGCGTCGCCATGGTCAGATTGACCGCGATGACCACGCCGAAAAAAGCAAGGATGATGGCCAACATGTGCCTGCCGGTGAATTCCCGGGATTTTCGCGTGGTGGCGTTCATCTGGCGATCTCCGGCGCGTTGAAGGTGGCGGTGTATTCGTTGGACTCGAAACTCGCTTTGTCCTCGACCCGGAGTGTGAAGGTCTGCGCTGCGCCATGGATCTGATCAGCAGGCAGGCGCACGAAAACCTTCAACATCTTCAGCCGGTCGGGTTCGACCTGGATCGCAAAAGAGCGATCGGCAGGGAGGTCGACACCAACGATGCTCATCTCTGCGCCTGGCAAACCCCCAATGCTGACGACGATCGTTCTTGGTTCGGGGATCATGTTCAGCAGCTTGACGGTATAGCCATTGCGGATCGAGCCGTCGGACAGCGTCACGAATTGTGGATTGCGGTCGTGCAAAACATTGATCTCGAGCCGGTCGCGCGTCAGCAGCGAAAAGAGCAGACCCAGGCCGATCAGCGACCACATGGCCATGTAGACATAGGTGCGTGGCCGAAAGATCTTGCGGACATGGAAATGCGCCACCCTGTCCGAAAACAGGCCGTCAGCGGTCCTGACCAATGACGGATTGACCGAACAGGCGCCGCCCGCGGTCGCCAGCATCATGTTGGCATTGTGGTCGGAGAGTGTCGCGTAGGAGATCAAGCCGCGCTCCTTGCCGAGCTTGTCCATGACGCCGTCGCAGGCGTCGATGCAGAGCGCGCAGGTGATGCATTCGAGCTGCTGGCCATCGCGAATGTCGATCCCCATCGGGCAGACAGCCACGCAGGCGTTACAGTCGACGCAATCGCCGACTGACTGTCCGGCGGCCTGGACCTTCTTGGTGTGGCGCGTGCGCGGTTCGCCGCGCCAGTCATTGTACGTGACGGTGAGCGAACTTTCGTCGAGCATGGCCGCCTGGATGCGCGGCCACGGGCACATATAGGTGCAGACCTGCTCGCGCATCAGCCCGCCGAACGTATAGGTCGTCGCTGTGAGCACAGCGACGGTGATGTAGGCGATAGGCGCTGCCGTGCCGGTGAAGAGTTCGACGAGCAAGGTCGGCGCATCGGCGAAATAGAAGATCCAGGCGCCGCCGGTCGCTGCACCTATGATCAGCCAGATGGCGTGTTTCGACATTCTCAGCGCGAGCTTGCGGGCGGTCCAAGGCCCGGCATCGAGCTTCATGCGCGCGTTGCGGTCGCCCTCGATAGCTCGCTCGACGACCAGGAACAGATCGACCCACACGGTCTGCGGACACGTATAGCCGCACCAGGCACGACCGACAGTCGACGTAACCAGGAAAAGACCGACGCCGGCCATGACCAGAAGGCCGGCCACATAGTAGAATTCCTGCGGCCATATCTCGATGAAGAAGAAGTAGAAACGCCGGTTGGCGACATCGAGCAGCACGGCCTGGTCAGGGGCAAACGGGCCGCGGTCCCACCGCAGCCAAGGTGTCAGATAGTAGATACCAAGCGTGACCGCCATTGCCAGCCATTTGAATCGGCGAAAGCTGCCCGAGGCCCGCTTCGGGAAGATCTTCTTGCGCGCGGCATACATCGGCTGTCGCACTTTGGCGGAGTTGACCGCCTCGGCTTCGAGCCGTTCTACCTGCGTATTGTCCAGCACTGGTTTCTCCCGTCGCGCAGCTTTGATTTCGCCGGGCAAATGTTCTGACTGGGCACAGGCAGGTCAGCGAAATACAGCGTCGAGCGGATTTTGCTGCCGACTGGATTGCGCCGCGTTGATGCAGGTCAATCGCCTGGCCCACGGAAAACAAATCGAGCCCCGGCAGAGCCGGGCCTCGTCGCTTCGGCGGTGAGGGCCGGAGAATAGGCCTCCGTTCCTATTCTCCACCGCCTAGCGAATGCACGTAGACCGCCAGCTCCTTGATCCTGGTTTCGCCCAGGCGCGCCCCCCAGGCCGGCATCACGCCTTGTTTCGGCGCTGTGACCTGGGCGGCAATGGCCGTTTCGCCCGATCCGTAGAGCCAGATGGCATCGGTCAGATCAGGAGCGCCGAGCTCCTTGTTGCCCTTTGCGTTGTCGCCGTGACAAGCAACGCAGTTTTCCGCAAAAACCTTGGCACCGGGCGCCACCAAAGATTCGTCGCTGACGGCTTGGGACAGGCCGGCAATATAGGCGCTGACCTGTTTAATCTGGTCGGCAGTGATAATGTCGCCAAAGGCTGGCATTTCCGAAAGCCGCGTATCCGGATCCGATGCGAAGCGGATACCATGCGTGACCGTCTGCTGGATCTGATCCGCCTTGCCGCCCCACAGCCAGTCATCGTCATTGAGGTTGGGGAAGCCCTTGGAGCCCTGGGCCCCGGAGCCATGACATTGCACGCAATTGACCTTGAACGCGGCGCCACCAGCGGCGATCGCGAATTCGCGCAAACCATCGTCCGCCGCGATCTCCGAAACACTCTTCGATTCTATCGCCGCGACATATTTGCCCTTCGCCGCTTCAGCCGCCGATAGCTCGTTCTTGACTTCGTTGCGGCTCGAATAGCCGAGCACGCCCGTTGTTGCCGAATGCAGCAAAGGCCATGCCGGATAGGCGATGGTGTATCCGATTGCCCAGACAATGGTGGCGTAGAAGGTTACGACCCACCAGCGCGGAAGCGGGTTGTTCAGCTCCCGAATGCCATCCCATTCGTGGCCGGTGGTCGAAACGCCAGAGATTTCATCGATGTGCTCGTCGCTCATGATCACTCGTCCTCAAGGGGAATCCGGGCAGCTTCGTCGGCCAACTTGCGGCTGCCGGGGCGCAGGGCGAAGGCAATTGCGCCGACAAAGAAAAGCGCCATGGCGACCAGACCCCAGCTGTCGGCAAACTCCCGCATCAAATTGTAATCCATGGATAAAACTCCTCAGCGGTAGCCGGCGGCTTCGTCGTAGTTCTTGAAATCGACCAGCGTGCCGAGCATCTGCAAATAGGCGACGAGGGCGTCCATTTCGGTGACCTGTTGCGGGTTGCCGTCGAAGTCGCCGATCTTGGCTTTGGGGTAGCGGGCTTCGAGGCCGGATGTGTCGGCGTTGGGATCAGCCTGCGCCATCAAGTCGGCGCTGGCGTGTGCGATCATGTCGTCGCCGTAGGGGACACCGACACGGCTGTTGGCGACCAGATGCGTCGAGAAATCCTTCACCTCGATCGGCGTGTCTTTCAGGAACGCATAGCTCGGCATGATTGATTCAGGCACCACCGAACGAGGATCCGTAAGGTGCTCGACATGCCATTGATTGGAATAGCGGTCGCCAACCCTGGCGAGGTCCGGTCCGGTGCGCTTCGATCCCCATTGGAAAGGATGATCGTACATCGACTCGGCCGCCAGACTGTAGTGACCATAGCGCTCGACCTCGTCGCGGAACGGTCTGATCATCTGGCTATGGCAGAGGTAGCAACCCTCGCGCACATAGATGTTGCGCCCGACAAGTTCGAGCGGCGAGTAAGGGCGCATGCCCTCGACCTTCTCGATCGTGTTGTCGAGATAGAAGAGCGGTGCGATCTCGACGATGCCGCCGACAGTCACCACAAGAAGAGAGCCGATGAGCAGAAGCGTGGCGTTCTTCTCGATCAGCGCGTGTTTGTCCATCAAGCCCATTGTCTGGCTCCTTATTCGGCAGGCTGCAGGACGGGCAGGGAGCCCGGCATCGGCTCTTCCTCGCGCTGGTAGCCGAGGATGGTCATGGCGATGTTCCAGGCCATGATCAGGGCGCCGGAGAGGTACATGGCCCCGCCGATGGCGCGCATGACATAGTAGGGGTGCATGGCGGCCACGGTTTCGGCAAAGGAGTAGACCAGGAAGCCCTGCTCGTCGTATTCGCGCCACATCAGGCCCTGCATGATGCCGGACACCCACATGACGGCCGCGTAGACGACGATGCCGAGCGTCGCCAGCCAGAAGTGCCAGGTGACGAGCCGCAGCGAATAGAGACGTTGGCGGTTCCAAAGCTTCGGCACCATGTAATAGATCGCGCCGAACGAGATCATCCCAACCCAGCCGAGCGCACCGGAGTGCACGTGACCTATGGTCCAGTCGGTATAGTGCGACAGCGAATTGACCGTCTTGATCGACATCATGGGACCTTCGAAGGTCGACATGCCGTAGAAGGCGATGGCCATCACCATCATGCGGATAATCGGATCGGTGCGCAGCTTGTCCCAGGCGCCCGACAGCGTCATCAGGCCGTTGATCATGCCGCCCCATGACGGCATCCACAGCATGATCGAGAACACCATGCCGAGTGTCTGCGCCCAGTCGGGCAGGGCGGTGTAGTGCAGGTGATGGGGGCCGGCCCAGATGTATAGAAAGATGATCGCCCAAAAATGGACGATCGACAGCCGGTAGGAATAGACCGGCCGGTTCGCCTGCTTGGGCACGAAGTAATACATCATGCCGAGGAAGCCGGCGGTGAGGAAAAAGCCGACGGCGTTGTGGCCGTACCACCATTGCGTCAGGGCGTCTTGGACGCCGGAAAAGGCGGAGTAGCTCTTGGAACCCAGGAATGAGGCCGGCATCGACAGGTTGTTGACCACATGCAGCATCGCGATGGTGACGATGAAGGACAGGTAAAACCAGTTGGCGACGTAGATGTGCGGCTCCTTGCGCTTCAGGATCGTGCCGAGGAACAGGATGAGATAGGCGACCCAGACGATGGTCAGCCAGATATCCACATACCATTCGGGTTCGGCGTATTCGCGGCTCTCGGTGATGCCGAGCAGGTAGCCGGTCGCGGCCATGACGATGAAGAGCTGGTAGCCCCAAAACACGAACCAACCGAGATCGCCGCCGAACAGCCGCGCGCGGCAGGTGCGCTGGACGACATACAGGGACGTGCAGAGCAGCGCATTGCCGCCAAAGGCGAAGACGACGCCCGACGTATGCAATGGCCGTAAACGGCCGAAGTTAAACCAGGGCTGAATGTTGAGATCGGGGTAGGCAAGTTGCAGCGCAATGACGACGCCGACCAGCATGCCGACGACACCCCAGAACATGGTGGCGATGGCGCCATAGCGGACTGGCCCATCCATGTAGGCGGACGGGTCGATCGGAGCAGCCACTTCGAAATTCGTGTTGCGGATGAGGATGGCGACAAAGCCGAGCAGCACAAAAAACAGTACCCACATATGCTGCCGGAATGGCTCGTCCACACCGAACCCGGCTGCCACAAGGGCCGCAAATGTGAACAGGCCCAAGGCGAAGATTTGCGTGCCGAACTTCATGACCTGTCCCCGACCTCGGATTGGGATGCGCGGATACCAATCCGCTTGACACCAATTCAGCAGTCGCGTCGTCGCTGCCTTGATCCATGTCAAAGCCATTTGCTTTTGGATTGGGCAGCTTCGAACTCGCAAACGATCAGGAGGCTTTCATTGGACGGGGAGAACGAGCGGAAATCGTCGCTGTTTGAAGCCCGCCGCGAGATTTCCATGCCGGTCGCACGGTTCGATCGAGAGTTCCTCCCTGGCGCTGTGATGAAACGTGCCCATGGGGAAAAGCTGCGGCTTTGTGACGCCTTGGAAAAGATCGCCGATACGTTGCCGGCCGCAGATCGCCTGAAGTGTATTGGCGTGGCCAACGCGATCGTTCCGCTGTTGCGCAACATTCACCAATACGAGGAGACGGTTATCTTTCCGGCCTACGAGGCTGCTTTGACTGGCAGCGATTCCAACCTTGCTTCAACTCGTCGATTGCGCGCAGAACACGTCGAGGACGAATGCTTCGCCGGCGAGGTGACTGAAATCCTGCTGGCGATCGGCCATGGCGAGACAGTCGAGAATGCCGAGGCTGTCGGCTTCATGCTGCGCGGCTTATTCGAAAGCTTGCGCCGGCATATCGCCTTCGAACGCGAGCACGTCTTGCCGATGATCGGGGTCGTCGATGCCGGTTAGGCGCCGGAGCGTCGCTGCAGCCGGCTCATGTTCTCCACAGTCATGTGCCGGTTGTTGTCGATCCGGATTACGCTGTCTGTTCTCAGCCTGGTCAGTTGGCGGCTGACCGTCTCGATCGTCAAGCCGAGAAAATCGGCGATGTCGGCGCGCGTCAGCGGCAGGTCAAAGCTTGTCGACTGGGCCGCCGGGTCAAGCGTGGGATCGATATTCCTGGCGATCATCAGGAGAAAGCTCGCCACCTTTTCCGCAGCACTCTTGCGCCCCAGCGTCACCATCCAGTCTCGTGCTTCGTCTAGTTCATTGAGCGTCTGCTTGAAGAGACGGTGCTCGAGCTGTGGCGATTCCTTCATCATGCGTTCGATGGCGGCTTTTGGAAAGGAACACAGGGAAACGGTCGTTGCGGCTTCGGCGTTGATCGCGCTCTCCACCTTGAAGGGCCTGCCCAGGAAATCGGGGGCAAACTGGAGGCCGACAATCTGCTGGCGTCCGTCCGACAGGCTCTTTGTGAGCTTCACCACGCCGGAAAGTACGTTCGAATAACGGTCGACGGTCTGGGTGTCACCAATCAGTTCTGCGCCCGGTTCAACGGTGTGCTTCGATGAGGTCTTGGCGAGGCCCACCAGTTGATCGGGATCGAGCGCGCCGCAGACGCCATGGTGGCGCGCTTCGCATGATCGGCAAAGCACTGGAATGCCGGTGCTGTGAATATCCTGACGCACTGTCATCATGGTCGTCCGAGGACCCAAAGTGCCGGCAAGATAGCATCGGCGGCAGGAAAATCCTTGCGGCAGTTTGTCCACCGCGGACTTTGACCGAAATCAAGGCTACCGGCCAGTAATGTGGGCAACGTCGGGCCATGCAAAGTGGAGCGGATAGAGACGTGCGGCCAGAATTAGTTGCCAGACTTGGTGAGAACGTGCCGCGCTATACGAGCTACCCGACAGCGCCGCATTTCAATGCAAGCGTCGATGCTGCCGTTTGTCGGGGCTGGCTGCAGGCGCTCGACGAGGGCCACGAGATATCGCTCTATCTGCACATCCCGTACTGCGACAAGCTTTGCTGGTTCTGTGCCTGCCATACCAAGCAGACACGCCACTACGAACCGGTGACCACATATCTTCGCTCACTGCATGCCGAGATCGCCACCGTCGCCGGTCTTGTCGCAGGCAAGGGCCGCGTGCGTGCCGTCCATTTCGGCGGCGGTTCGCCAACGATGCTCAAACCGGAGGATCTGGTGGCGCTGGGAACCGCCCTGCGCAACAGCTTCACCTTTCTTCCCGGCGCCAAGATCAGCGTCGAAATCGAACCCAATGATATGGACGATGCCCGCCTCGACGCACTCGCCGAAATCGGCATGACCCGTGCGAGCCTCGGCGTCCAGGATTTTGACCCGAAGGTGCAAAAGGCAATTAACCGCGAGCAGAGCTTTTTTCAGACCAAAGCGGTAGTCGACGGCGTTCGTTCGCGCGGCGTCGAATCGGTCAATCTGGACCTGCTCTACGGCTTGCCACACCAGACCAGGGAGAGTGTCTCCTCCACCGTCGCGCAGGCACTGACCCTGGAACCGGACCGGATAGCGCTTTTTGGCTACGCCCATGTGCCGTGGTTCAAGAAACATCAGACGATGATCGACGAGGCATGGCTGCCGGGTCCGGCAGAGCGGTTTGCTCAATCGCAACTTGCGGCGCGGGCGATCGTGGACCAGGGATACGAAGCAATCGGGCTCGACCATTTCGCCAAACCGGGCGATGCCCTCGCGCTTGCCGCCCGCGCCGGAACACTGCACCGGAACTTCCAGGGCTATACCGAGGATCGCTGCGAGACCTTGATTGGCCTTGGCCCGTCATCCATCAGCCAGTTTCGCCAGGGCTATGCACAGAACATGCCTTCGACCGCCGAGTATGGACGCATGGTTGCTGATGGCGGGCTGGCCGCTGTTCGGGGTATCGCGCTTTCCGACGACGACCGTGTTCGCGGCTGGATCATCGAGCGATTGATGTGTGACTTCGCCTTCTCGGCGATTGAGCTGGTGGAGCGCTTTGGCGAAGCCGGCCAAAGACTTCTCCTCAAGGCGAGTTCCACGGCTCTTCATGGTCCTGCGCGGCTGCTTGAACTTGATGGTGACCGCTTCGTCGTGCCGGCGGAAAGCCGGCCCTTTGTCAGAAGCATCGCGGCGAAGTTCGACAAATATTTCGAAACCGGTACAGCCAGGCATTCCGTAGCGGTCTGAACGATCGCCCGTTCAGAAATGCTCGCCGGCCTTGAATGGGCCAATGCGGGTGCCGGCCGCGATCAGATAGGCGGTCGACCAGCCAATCAGAAGAAATCCGTTCACGCCCTCTAGAGCCGCGAGGACGCGCCATGCGTGAGCGGGCACAATGTCGCCGTAGCCGACGGTCGAGAAGGTGATGGTGGAAAAGTACAGCGCGGTTTCGAAGTCAGGAAAGATATCGAGCAGCCGGTATAGTCCTGCCCAGAGCCACACCTCTGCGGTCATGATGGCAAAGAGCCCCATCACCACGCTGATCATCGCAACGATGCGGCTGCGGCGCCCGTGCATGCGAAACCGGGCGACCAGGTGACCCATCACATGTGTGACCACGATCAGACCAAAGGTGTGAACCAGGACCGTAAGGCTAATGACGACGGTGCCGATGAGCAGATTGAGGATCATCTTCGGAAGGTAGAGATTGCTGCGGTGCCTTCCTTGCTCGAAATCAAACCGGCAGGTTTCGCCTATGCGGTGCAGATTGTCGACCGGGTCAGGAACCGCTTCTCCCGCCCGTTATCCAGCGAGAACATGCCACCGCGACCCGGCACCACGTCGATGATGAGATCGGTATGTTTCCAAGCCTCGAATTGCGACGCACCGATGTAGAACGGCGCGTCGCCGATGTGGCCGAGCAGCACGTCCTGGTCGCCCACGATGAAGCCGATACGCGGATAGCACATCGGCGAAGAGCCGTCGCAGCAGCCGCCGGATTGATGAAACAGCACCGGACCGTGCTCGGCGACAATCTCGGCGATCAGTTCAAGGGCTGCCGGTGTCGCTGTGACCTTCGCTCGCATCATGTTTTCCGATTTCCAGCCTTTGGCGCGGCCCCCTCGCGGAGCCGCGCCTGTGGGTCAAAGCGGCGATCAGAAGAAGCCGAGCTTCTTCGGGCTGTAGCTGACCAGCATGTTTTTGGTCTGCTGGTAGTGGTCGAGCATCATCTTGTGCGTCTCGCGGCCGATGCCGGACTGCTTGTAGCCGCCGAAGGCCGCATGCGCGGGATAGGCGTGGTAGCAGTTGGTCCAGACGCGGCCCGCCTGGATCGCGCGGCCGAACCGGTAGGCGCGGTTGCTGTCGCGTGTCCAGATACCGGCGCCGAGGCCGTAGAGCGTATCGTTGGCTATGCTGAGCGCTTCGTCGTCGTCCTTGAAGGTCGTGACCGAGACCACCGGTCCGAAGATCTCTTCCTGGAAGATGCGCATCTTGTTGTGGCCCTTGAACACCGTCGGCTTCACGTAGTAGCCGCCGGCGAGATCGCCGGGCAGGACGTTGCGCTCGCCACCGGTCAGCAACTCGGCGCCTTCCTGGCGGCCGATGTCGATGTAGGCCAGGATCTTTTCCAACTGCTCGGATGATGCCTGGGCACCGATCATCGTTGCCGGGTCGAGCGGATCGCCCTGCACGATCGCCTCGACACGCTTCAGCGCACGTTCCATGAACCTGTCGTAGATCGATTCATGAATGAGCGCGCGGCTCGGGCAGGTGCAGACTTCGCCCTGATTCAGCGCGAACATGACGAAGCCTTCGATCGCCTTGTCGAAGAAATCGTCGTCTTCGGCGACAACGTCCTTGAAGAAGATGTTGGGCGACTTGCCGCCCAGTTCCAGGGTGACGGGGATCAGGTTCTGGCTGGCATACTGCATGATCAGCCGGCCGGTCGTGGTTTCTCCGGTGAAGGCGATTTTGGCAATGCGCGGCGACGACGCGAGCGGCTTACCGGCTTCGAGGCCGAAGCCGTTGACAATGTTGAGCACACCCGGCGGCAGCAGATCGCCGATAAGATCGGCCCACAGCAAGATGGCAGCCGGCGTCTGCTCGGCAGGCTTCAGCACGACGCAGTTTCCGGCGGCAAGCGCGGGAGCAAGCTTCCAGCAGGCCATCAGCAGCGGGAAGTTCCACGGGATGATCTGGCCAACCACCCCGAGCGGCTCATGGAAATGATAGGCAACGGTATCGTCGTCGATCTGCGAAAGGCTGCCTTCCTGGCCACGCAAGGCACCGGCGAAATAGCGGAAATGGTCGATGGCTAGAGGCAGGTCGGCGGCGGTCGTTTCGCGGATCGGCTTGCCGTTGTCCCAGGTTTCGGCAGATGCGAGGAGATCGAGGTTTTCCTCCATGCGATCGGCGATGCGATTGAGGATGAGTGAGCGCTCGGCCACGCTCCTGCGCCCCCAGGCGTCCTTGGCGGCATGGGCAGCGTCTAAAGCCGCCTCGATGTCCTGGGCATCCGAGCGACCCACCTCGCAGAGCAACTGACCATTCACCGGCGAGAAGTTTTCGAAATAACGGCCCGAACGCGGCTCGGCCCATTTGCCACCGATGAAATTGCCGTAGCGCTTGTCGAAGGGCGCCTTGACCGGGCGTGAGAATTCTACCTTGTTCATGTGTCTTCCTCCGCAAAGCTGGCGCCGCGGAATGCGACGCTTCGGGAAGACACTTGCGATCTCCCACCGCTATTGCCAATGCGCCGGGGACAGTGGGCGGGCGGGTGTGTCGCAGAATTGCGACAGTCACGCGACGTTTCAAAAGTCAGTGGGACCTGTGGACGTCCAGGCGGTTGAGTTTGCGGTGAAGCGTGGCGCGACTGATGCCGAGCGCATGGGCCGCGGCCGAGACATTTCCGTCTGCCCGCGCCAGCGCCCGCTGCAGAACGCCGCGCTCCGCCTCGGCGAGGACTTCGGGGCGGCTCTCGGCCCAACCGAGCAGATCGGCCGCAGGCATCGGCTTGTCGAGACACTGTTGCGTAATTCCAAGCGCCAGGCGAGCCGAACGGGTCGCGCCGACCACAAGGTCGTCCGCATCAACCGCGATCAACGCGCCGGAACCCTTGTCGGGCACCGGCGCCAGCAGAATGCGCGCCTTGGGGAATGCCATTTTGAAGTTCTCGGCCTCGATCCGACGCGCCGCGTCGACGACGGCCATGGAAATAAGCTTGGAGAAGACCTCGGTCAGATCAGCCCGGCAGGAAGACACGTCAAGGGCAGCCGCAAGGTCTCCACGGTGATCATAAATCGGAGCCGTGGTGCAGCTCAGCCCGGTGTTGCGCGTGTGAAAATGCTGATCACGGTGGATCGTCAGGACGCGCTGTTCCACCAGACAGGTGCCGATACCGTTGGTGCCCTCGCTCTCCTCGTTCCAGACGGACCCTGTCCATAACCCCCAGGAACGAAACGTCTCGTCGTCCACAGGCGCGCCGCGCCGTTCGACCGGCACGCCGTCGCGATCGGCGAGCAGGACGCAGCATCCAACGCCGCCCACCGCAAGATAGAGCCGGTCCAGGCTTGATTGAGCAACCCGGACGAGCGGCCCGATGCGTTGCCGGGCCTCTCCCAATTCCGCCTCTGTCAGATAGCGTGGGGGGCTGCAATCGGCCGGATCGAGCCGGTGCAGACTGGAAGACCGTCGCCAGGAAGCGACCAGCGCGGACTTCGCCGCCGCGTCCGAAGCGATCGCGGCCTGAACGCGGTCGGCGTGATGACCGGATAGATCCTCACCCATGCTTGTCCTCCCAGAACCCCAGCTCTCTTCCTGTCGGCTACTAAACCACGGCTGCTTCAAGGCAAGCTAACGCTGGTGTCCTGCCAAGTTCCGCTTTCGATCACCGCACTGTCAATTCGACAGAAGAACCAGACATCCGCTATGTTTTCCTGTCAGTCAGTGACGTTGGCCAATGGGTAGTCGTCCTCGCCTGTGCCCCCCACACACTCTCTCTCTCTCTCTCTCTCTCTCTCTCTCTTCCAGGCAACTGTTCGGCTGATCCCCGCAAGCCTACCGGTATGAACTGGGCATTCATTGATCCATAGCAAAGACGGCTGACCATAATCAGCTGCGGGATCGTGCGGAACAATACGGGAAGCTTTCTGATTGGCCTCCAAAACCCAACAAATCAACGCTTTCGGCACATCCTCCGGGCCCACCAAATTATTACATATCAATATCGGCTCATCGTCCACGGGTGGCCATCGACAGCCGTTCGTTGACAGCGTACGAGCGAACGCCGATGTCGGCGATACCGAAACAGTTCAGGTGCGCGGAATGTTTCTCGGTATACGCTTGCGCGTGCTCGACGCTGTCGAACAAATAGACCCGCCCGCGACATCTCGATCGGGCGTCTCGGTCCACACTTCCAGATCAGCCCGGGCTCATTGATTCTCTGACGGCTGGTTGAAGGCGACAGTATGCTTGCATTCAGCTCAAGGCGTGGCCGGCCAATCCATAGACCCAAGGCCCATTGTCTTGCCGGTTCAGGAAGCGGCGCCCTTTGGACATGGTCGTAACGGTCTCGGCAATGCCGAGGCCGCTCTGCTGGAGAAACGCGGCAAACACGCCATCCTTCTCGCGGGTGTCGACGCGGGCGAATCGTCCTGCCAGTTCCTTCAGATGCAGGGCTGTAAGATGGACCGCGTCGAGATCGTTTCGCGCGACCATGGGGCCGATCACGTGACCACGACCGAACTCGCGACACATGGAATAGCCGACGATTTCGCCGCCGCGGCTCAAAGTGCAGATTGAGGCATCCACTGCGAGCAACGCGAGCAGCCTCTCGCGGTTTATCCCTAACGCGCGCGCATCCAGCGGCGTGATGTCCTTAAGCCTGTCGCTCGACAGCGCCTGCAATTCACCGTTCAAGGCCGGCATAGCCGGGAGTGTTTGTGGGACCTCCCCCTGGCGCTGATATACGATCGCCTCGGTCGTGAAGCCGAGTGAAACGTAGAGGGGGTAGGCAGCATGGGTCGCGTTGAGCGCCAAATTGCGATCGCCGCACTGCTCAAGGACTAGGTCCATGAGCCATCGGCCACCTCCTTGCGCTTGTGTGCGTGGCGTTGTGATCACCAGGCCAATGGTGGCAAAGTCGTCCCCGTGGGGAAACCACATCGCGCTCCCGAAAACGCGTCCAATACCATCAACGGCAACAATGCCGCGTCCGGCACGGCGCAGAAAGTCCCAATCCTTCGGCCGGTGAGGCCAGCGGACTGAGATCGACAGCGCGTGCAGCAGCTTGACGTCGACATCATCAATGTCCCGCGCGACCAGTTCGAAGGATTTCAGGCGTACTGATCTCTGCATCTCAATCGATCCGCTCCTTCAACGAATGCGCAAGGCACGCGGTGTTGATCCTGTCATCGATCGCCATGTCGCGACATACCTCTTTTGCCGCAGCATTATACGGGAAAGCCAGCAGGTTTCGCTGGTTCGAGGTGCTTTTTCGCAATCTTCGGCCAAAGCACGACGCAATTTGGCAGGGAACACTGCTGCCTGCGGATAGGCTGGTTGCACCCGGTGATAGTGTGCAAGCAGAGCGGACCGCCATGAACGTGGAAGAAATCCTCGCGACCCTGGTTGCATTTCCCTCTGTTGTGGGCACGCCAAACGGCGCGATCGTCGATTGGATCCGCGACTACTGTCAGGCGGCCCGAGCCGAGGTGACGGTCCTCCCCGGCCCCGAGGGTGACCGGTCCAACCTTTTCCTCACGATCGGCCCGCGCCAGGGTCGGGGCTACATCATATCCGGGCATATGGATGTCGTCCCGGCCAGCGAGCCGGAATGGAGCTCGGACCCCTTCGTTCTGCGCCGCGAGGGCGGCAGGCTTTACGGCCGCGGCACCTCCGACATGAAGGGCTTCCTCGCCTGCGCATTGGCGGCGCTCCCAGGACTTGCGGCGATGAACCTGCGGCAGCCAGTTCATCTCGCATTCTCATATGACGAAGAGGCTGGGTGCCGTGGTGTGCCGCATCTCCTAGCCGCGTTGCCGAGCTTATGCGAGAGGCCGCTTGGCGCGATTGTCGGCGAGCCGAGCCGGATGCAGCCCGTGCGCGCGCACAAGGGGAAGGCTGCCGCGCGGCTCGAGGTGATCGGGCGATCCGGCCATTCCTCACGCCCCGATCTCGGACTCAACGCCGTGCACGCCATGGCCGGCGTCATCGCGCACGCCGTGGCCTACGGCCAATCCCTCGCCGACGGGCCGCTCGATCAAAATTTCGAGCCCCCGTATTCTTCCTTGCAGGTGGGCGTCATCGCCGGTGGACAGGCGGTCAACATCATCGCTGGCCACTGCACAGCCGATATCGAGGCGCGCGCCGTGCCCGGCGTTTCTCCAGCCTCCCTGCTTGAGCCGGTCAAGGCCCGGCTTTTCGCTCTGCGAGACAGCGGCTTCGATGTGGCGTGGCATGAGTTGAGCACCTATCCCGCCCTTGCGCCCGGCAACGGGAGCGAGCTAGCGGCCGTTCTGACGGAGCTGACGGGGCAGGAGCCGCTGACAGCTGTGAGTTACGGCACGGAGGCCGGACTTTATCAGCAGGCCGGCATCGATGCGGTCGTTTGCGGACCCGGCGACATCGACCGTGCCCATCGTCCCGACGAATATATCGAGATTGGTGAACTCGCCGCTTGCCGGAAGATGATCGAGGGGCTCGGCGCGCGTCTTGCGGCCTGAAGGAAGGGCGGTCACCATGGCGTTTCTTTTCAATTCCGATGCGGCGCGTGCTGCGGTCTTCCGCGAGATCTTTGCGCGCCAGCTCCCAGATCTGGAATTCGTCCATTCCGGGGACGAGATGGAGCCGGAGAAGGTGCGCTATCTCATCACCTGGACGGTGCCGGACGAGATCTCGCGCTACCGCAATCTGGAAGTGCTGTTTTGCATCGGCGCGGGCGTCGACCAGTTCAAGCCGGACGTGGTGCCAAGCCATGTGAAGCTTGTGCGCATGGTCGAGGACGGCATCATACGCATGATGCAGGAATACGTCGCGCTCGGCGTGTTGACTCTCCACCGCGAGATGCCCGCCTATCTCGAGCAGCAGAAAAGATGCCTCTGGCAACCGATTGCCGCTCGACAGGCGGCCGAACGCCGGGTTGGCTTCCTCGGCCTTGGCATGCTGGCCCAGGCGGCTATCGAGCGCTTGAAGCCCTTCCAGTTTCCGCTTGCCGGGTGGGGCCGCAGCGAAAAGCGGATAGAGGACGTCGCCTGTTTTCACGGCACGGACCAACTCGCGGGCTTTTTGAAGCAAACGGATATTCTCGTCTGCCTGCTTCCGCTCACGGAACAAACGCACGGCATGCTCGATGCAGAGTTCTTCGACTTACTGCCCGTCGGGGCGCAGCTGCTGCATGTCGGCAGGGGTCCGCAACTGGACCAGGCCGCGCTGATCAACGCGCTCGACACCGGTCACGTATTTGCGGCGATGCTTGATGTCACCGATCCAGAACCGCTCCCGGAAGACCATCCGCTGTGGTCGCATCCGAAGGTGATGATAACGCCGCACATCGCCTCGGTGACGCAACCGCATACGGCGGCACAATCCGTCGTTGACAACATCCGGCGCCACCGCGCCGGAGAAGAACTGATCGGCCTCGTCGATCGGACACTCGGCTACTAACCAGGAAACATCAAATGTCACTTCTGATCACGATCGACACAGTTCCAGACTTCGCGCCGAAGGAGGCACTACCGGCTCCGGAGCGGCTCATTTCCGGTAATCCATCCTTCAAGACCTGGGCGCAGGATGCCTCGAAGGGAGAAAAGGTGCTCACCGGTGTCTGGGAGGCGACGCCCGGCGAGACGCATTCGATCAAGGGCACGATCTACGAGTTCTGCCACATCGTTTCGGGTCTCGTCGAAATCGAGGAGAAGGGGGGTGAGACCAAGACCTACCGCGCCGGCGACAGTTTCGTGATGAAGCCTGGTTTCGTCGGCGTCTGGCGCACTATCGAGACCGTGCGCAAAATCTACGTCTGCGTTTATGACTGAGTTCAGTGCTCAAGGTCCGGCCGAATAGCGCGCGGCGGTTCCAGAACAATCGGCTTTCCAGGTTCCGCCTGACGCGATTCGACGCCGTCGGAGAGCTCAACCTCGACGGAAAATGCGGCGGGCGGTCGACTACTGTTCCGGTGACGCCAGTGCGAATGAGGACCTCCATCAATGAAGACCTACAAGATAGCGCTGATCCCCGGCGACGGCATCGGCAAGGACGTGACGCAGGCGGCATGGCAGGTGCTGCAGGCGGCGGCTAAGCAGGGCGGTTTCGCCCTTGATGACACAAGATTCCCGTGGTCGTGCGCCTACTACCTGGAGACGGGTGCAATGATGCCGTCAGACGGCATCGAGACACTTCGAAAATTCGATGCGATCTATCTCGGCGCTGTGGGCTGGTCCGCGGAAGTGCCCGACTCAGTATCGCTTCACGGACTGCTCCTGCCGATCCGGAAAGGGTTCACGCAGTACGCCAACATACGACCGCACCGGCTGTTGCCGGGCGTTCAGGGGCCCCTCCGCTCCGATGGTTTCGATATCCTGTGCATCCGCGAGAATACGGAAGGCGAATATTCCGGCGCCGGTGGGCGCGTTCATTCCGGCACGGCCGATGAGGTCGCGGTAGAGACCGCGATTTTCACGCGTACGGGTGTCGAACGGATCATCCGTTTCGGTTTCGAACAGGCGCGGGCGCGTCGCAGGAAGCTCGCATCTGTCACCAAATCCAACGCGCAAAAACACTCCATGGTTTTCTGGGATGAGGTCACGCGCGAGGTGGCGAAAGACTATGCCGATGTGGAGGTCTCGCACTACCACATCGACGCCATTGCCGCCCGTATGGTCCTGGCGCCGGAAAGCCTCGACGTAATCGTCGCATCGAACCTTTTCGGCGACATCCTCACGGATATTGGAGCGGCCATTCAGGGCGGGCTGGGTTACGCCGCCTCCGCCAATATCAATCCCGATCGCAGCGCGCCTTCCATGTTCGAGCCGGTCCATGGTTCGGCGCCCGACATCGCGCATCTCGGTGTCGCCAATCCGATCGCCGCGATCTGGTCCGGTGCGATGATGCTCGAGCATCTGGGTGAGGGGCAGACTGCGGCCGAAGTGATGTCGGCAATCGAGTCCGCAACCGCGCGAGGGATTGGCACGATCGCAGGCAAGGACAGGACTGAAACAATCACGCAGGCCGTGCTGGCAGGATTGATCTGAAAAAGCAGAGGAAAGACCATGAATGCGATGACGAAGATTGGCATGTTCAACGATTCCGACCTTTTCCGCCAGCAGGCGCTGATTGGCGGTGTCTGGCGGGATGGCGAAACGAAGGGCGTGGTCGATGTCATTGACCCTGCCAGCCAAAGTGTTCTCGGCACCGTTCCCGCAATGGGGGAGAACGAGACGAGAGCCGCAATCGGCGCCGCGGCTGAGGCCTTCAAAAGCTGGAAGAAGAAGACCCATGCCGAGCGTGCAGGACTTCTGGAGCGCTGGCACGACCTCATTCGTCAGCACGAACAGGATCTCGCGCTCCTGCTTACGCTGGAACAGGGCAAGCCGCTTGCCGAGGCGGTGGATGAAATCCGCTACGGCGCATCTTTTGTGAAATGGTTTGCGGAGGAGGCGCGCCGGATCGGTGGCTCGACCATTCCGTCACCCACGGCCGATCGCCGCATTCTGGTGCTGAAAGAACCTGTCGGCGTCTGCGCCATCATCACGCCGTGGAATTTTCCCAACGCGATGATCGCACGCAAAGTGGCACCGGCGCTGGCCGCAGGTTGTACGGTTGTCATCAAGCCGTCGGAATTTACGCCATTCTCGGCGCTGGCGCTCGGCGTTCTGGCGGAACGGGCAGGTATCCCTGCCGGCGTGATCAATATTGTAACCGGCATGCCCATCGAAATCGGCAACGAACTGATGGCCAACGAGACGGTGCGCAAGATCTCGTTCACCGGTTCGACCCGCGTCGGTGCGCTACTCATGCGTGGCGCGGCCGATAGCATCAAGCGGCTGAGCCTGGAGCTTGGCGGCAACGCACCCTTTATCGTCTTTGACGACGCCGATCTGGATAAGGCAGTTGAAGGGGTGATCGCATCCAAGTTCCGCAATGGCGGTCAAACCTGCGTCTGCGCGAACCGGATTCTCGTGCAGGAAGGCGTTTACGATGCTTTCGCCGAAAAGCTGAGCCAGCGCGTCACGCGGATGAAGGTTGGCGCAGGGACCGACGAGGGCACTGAGATCGGCCCGATGATCAACGCGGCCGCGATCGACAAGATCGAGCGTCACATCGCGGATGCACGGGCGAAAGGTGCGCAGATCATCGCCCAAAGCGAGACGATGCCGGAGGGTAAGCAATATGCACGGCCCGTCGTGCTGGGAGAAGCTACTACGGGGATGCTCCTGGCATCGGAAGAGACGTTCGGTCCGGTGGCGCCGCTTTTTCGCTTCGAGACGGAGGAAGAGGCCATCGCCATTGCGAACGGTACGCCGTTCGGCCTTGCCGCCTACTTCTACACCGACAACCTCAAGCGCTCATGGCGTGTTGCCGAGGCGCTGGAGTTCGGTATGGTCGGGCTCAACACAGGCATGATCTCGACCGAGGTTGCGCCTTTCGGCGGTGTCAAGCAGTCGGGAGTGGGGCGCGAAGGATCGCAGCTCGGCATCGAGGAATATCTCGAGGTCAAGGCGCTTCATGTTGGCGGGCTTAACTAGTTATCTTGCACGCAGGTGGAAACACTTGCAGCCCTAAAGCGTTGGAACCACAAGAAAGGGGCGGTGAAAACCGCCCCTTTCTCTATTGCGACCAGTGAGCATTAACGTTTTGGGAGCGCCTCAGTCTGGTGTGACTGCGCCAGCAAACAGACGTTCAGGCGAATTCCCGAACGGGCTCCAGTCCGACGGCGCCGGCCAGACCGCCGATATCCTTGATTTCGGTATATTCGTAGAAGGGGTTCGCAGGCTCGTGGCCGCGGTTCACCCAGACCTTGCTCTTGATACCGAGATCATAGGCGGTCATGAGATCGTAGCGAAATGAGGACGACACGTGCGTAATGTCCTCCGGGCCGCAGCCTAGTTTGTCGAACATATATTCGAAGCCCTTCATCTGCGGCTTGTAGGCGCCCGTCTCTTCGGCCGTGATGACCATGTGAAAGGGCGCGCCGAGTTTCTCCACGTTCGACATGATCAGGCTCTTCATGGAGTTCGACAGGATCACCAGCGGAATCTCCTTGGCCACCTTGGCCAGGCCCACCGGGACATCCGGGTGCGGACCCCATGTCGGCACTTCCGCATAGATGCGCTGGGCATCCTCGGGCCGGAATGCGACGCCGTTGCGCTTGCAGGTCCGTTCCACGGCACTGTGCACGACCTCGACATAGGGCTTCCAGGCGCCAAGGACCTCATCGAGGCGACAGGCCGAGAAATCCTTGATGAACTGCGCCATCCCAGCTGGGGAGAGCTGCGCGCCGTATATGCGTCTCGCCGCGCCGGCCATGTCGAAGTTGGTCAGCGTGCCATAGCAGTCGAAGGTGATGTATTTCGGTCTGAACTGGGTCATGGGCGTCGATCCTTCCGATCCTGTCGGCACTGCGTGCCTTTTACAGCAAGGATCATAATGAGGACCGGAGAAGGCTAGTCGCCGCATTCGATGCGCCCTGAAGCAGATTGTTTTGTATTGGGTGAGAGCTTTGGCAGAGAGTTGCGCCTGAGTTCGTTTCGGGCTTCGGCGGGAGCGCGATCCTTCAGCCGTGCGTCGGCATAAAATGCGGCGCCGGCGGCAAAGCAAAGTCAAAACGCCTATCGCTCAGGTTCTGGTCGGGAAGAACTGCTGTCCGCAGCAGCCTATCTTGGGCCTAGAGAATTCAGGCCCGGAATGAACCATGACCGCGCAGCAGATCACGCTGGAAAACGAGCTGAAGGACGAAACCACACCACACCGGACTTAATGCTCTCGTAAGTCAGGCACTGCGCTGAATCGGAGGAAGAAATGCTGGCAAACTCACTGATCGAACTCGATCGCGCACATCTGGTTCACCCGTTTTCATGCTATCGGGGCCACGAGGACACGGGCGTGCGGGTGCTCAAATCCGCCAAAGGCGCAACCGTGACCGATGCAAGCGGGAAAACCCTGCTGGACGGATTCGCCGGTCTATGGTGTGTCAACATCGGATACGGCCAGGAAAGCGTCGTTGAAGCAGCCGCAAAGCAGCTAAGAGAGCTTCCCTATGCGACGGGATATTTCGGGCTGGGATCCGAGCCTGCCATTCGCCTTGCCGCCAGGCTTGCCGAACTGGCGCCCGGCGATTTGAACCATGTCTATTTCACGCTTGGCGGCTCCGACGCAGTCGACAGTACGATCCGCTTTATTCGCTATTACTACCATGCCAAGGGTACGCCGCAAAAAGACCAGTTCATCTCGGTTGAGTATGGCTACCATGGATCCTCGACGGCAGGGTCAGGTCTGACAGCGATCGCGGCTTTCCATGCTGGTTTCGGTGTGCCATACGACTGGCAGCACAAGATTCCCTCGCACTACGCCTATCGCAATCCGGTCGGTTCTGACCCGCAGTCGATCATCGATGCATCGGTCGCGGCCCTGCGGGCCAAAATCGCGGAACTCGGCGCCGGCCGGGTTGCAGCTTTCTACGCCGAACCCATCCAGGGTTCGGGCGGTGTCCTCGTTCCACCGACAGGTTGGCTGAAGGCTCTGCACGCCGTGTGCAAGGAACACGACATTCTGTTCGTTGCCGACGAAGTTATCACTGCCTTTGGCCGTACCGGCCCGCTCTTCGCGTGTGAGGAAGACGACGTCGTGCCGGATTTCATAACCACAGCGAAGGGACTGACCTCGGGCTACGTGCCGATGGGCGCCGTCTTCATGTCGGACCACGTGTACAATACGATCGCGGACGGAGCCGGCAAAGCGGCCGTCGGCCATGGCTATACTTATTCGGCCCATCCCGTGAGCGCGGCAGTTGGGCTCGAATGCCTGCGTCTCTATGAAGATGGCTTGCTCGAGAATGGGCGCAAGGCCGGGAAGCGCCTGATGCAAGGCCTTCGCTCGCTCGCCGACCACCCGCTGGTTGGCGACATCCGCGGTCGCGGTATGCTGGCAGCAATCGAGTTGGTCACCGACAAGGAGCGCAAAACGCCGCTGCCGGCGGCGGCCGATCCGGGGCGCCGCATCTTCGAGCGCGCGTGGGCGAACGGCCTTGTCATCCGCGCCTTCAACAGCGGCATCCTCGGCTTTGCGCCGCCGCTCTGCTGCACCGAGGACGATATTGATGGAATCCTCGAACGTACCCGAATGACGCTGGATCAAACGCTCGAAGACAAGGACGTGCGGTCAGCGATGCAGGGATGATCATTGGCATCGCCGAAGCGACCTCGGTCAATGCGGTAGACGCCTAATGCATGTCGCGAAAAAGTGTGCAGCGGTTTTGCGATAACGACATGCATCAAAACAAGAACCTAAAGCGCGTCGCATGAGGCCGGTCGAACGCGACGCGCTTTAGCGGCCCCGAAACAAATCCTCAGGTGATGCCGCCGTCTGCCAAGTGCCAAGCATTTGCCGGTATGTGGAATCGCATGCCGTTGCACAAGCGCAGCGAAAACAGCAAGAGGGAATGCTGGCGCGCGGCTCTCCAGGTCCAAGACTGCGGAGCAGCTTCATTTGTCGAAAATGATGTCGAGAGGCAAATGGGATTTCACGATCGGTGACTTCAGCACGACGAAGCTGAAATATTTGTCGATTCCGATATCCAATTCGATCATCCGCTCCATGATTGTCTGGTACTCGCTGATGCCCGCTGTGACAAACTTCACAAGATAGTCGTAGCCGCCTGAAACCAGATGGCATTCGATGACAGAATCGACTTTCTGAATAGCGGTGAGAAATCTCGCGAAGTCGTTCTGTTGATGGTGCTTGAGCGTGACTTCGGTGAAGATCGTTAGAGTCTGTCCGAGCTTGGACACATCGATCTGGGCGGAATAGCCGGTGATGAAGCCTTCCGCCTGAAGCTTCTTCACCCGCATCAGGCAAGGGCTCGGCGAAAGGTTGACCAGGTCGGCAAGCTCGACATTCGTGACCCGCCCGTTCTTTTGCAGTTGGGATAAGATCTTGATGTCGATCCTGTCGAGCTTCATTGGAAACCTGTCACAGGTTCGAACCGCGGATCGCCCGACAGACGGCGTCCGTCACCTCCTGCGTGGTCGCTGTCCCTCCTACGTCCGGCGTCAGCACGCCTTCACTCGTCACCGCTTCCACAGCGCTCATCAACCGCACCGCCGCTGCGCTCTCGCCCAGATGTTCGAGCATCTGGGCAGCGGTCCAGAAGGTGGCGACCGGGTTGGCAATACCTTTGCCGGCGATGTCGAATGCCGAGCCGTGAATTGGCTCGAACATCGAGGGATAGCGCCGCTCGGGATCAATGTTGGCGGTCGGTGCAACGCCGAGACTGCCCGCGAGCGCGCCTGCAAGGTCCGACAATATGTCGGCGTGAAGATTGGTGGCGACGATCGTATCGAGGCTCCGAGGTTTCAACGTCATACGCACTGTCATAGCATCGACTAGCATCTTGTCCCACGCGACGTCCGGGAATTCCTGCGCCACCTCGGCTGCGATTTCGTCCCACATTACCATGCCGTGGCGCTGCGCGTTGGATTTCGTAACAACTGTCAGGAGCTTTCGCGGCCGTGACTGCGCCAGCCGGAATGCATATCGCATGATGCGGGTGACGCCGACGCGCGTGAAGATCGCGACCTCGGTTCCGACTTCCTCGGGGAGTCCGCGATGGGCGCGGCCGCCGTGGCCCGAATACTCGCCCTCGGAATTCTCCCGTACGATCACCCAATCCAGATCGCCAGGGCCAACGCCCGCCAGCGGCGAAACAATCCCGGGCAATATCCTGGTCGGCCGCACGTTGGCGTACTGATCAAAGCCTTGGCAGATCGGCAGCCGGAGGCCCCAGAGCGTGATGTCGTCAGGCAGATCGGGGGCGCCCACCGCGCCAAAGAAGATGGCGTCGAAGCGCTTCAGTTGCGCCACCCCATCTTCGGGCATCATCCGACCATGGACCTTGTAATAGTCTGAGCCCCAGTCGAAGTGCTGGAGGCGCAGCTTGAAGTCGCCGCAGCGCTGCTGCAGCGCCTCAAGCGCCTGGAGACCTGCGGCAATCACCTCTGGGCCGATCCCGTCGGCCGGAATGGCGGCAATCTCATATTCGCGCATCGTCACTTCCCTGTTTTTTGGTGCTGGCCGCCTGGTGACCTCAATCTCGTGTGCGATCGATTGTATGTTGGCAAGACGGTCTTCTCAGAATTCAGCGACCTTGCCCCACGCAGCAGTCTTCAGGCGCTCGGGCCTATAAGGACGCGGATCGACGATAGGCTCGCTGCCTGTAATGATGTCGGTGATCATATGCCCCGCGCCTGGGCCGATCCCGAAGCCGTGACCGCTGAATCCCGCCGCCAGGATGAAGCCCGGAATCCCCTCCACTTCGCCGACTGCGGGAATGCCATCGGGTGTACTGTCGATATAACCCGCCCACACATCGGAGATCGCGACGCGTTGGAGTTCGGGGATCAATTCGCAGGCTCTTCGATATGTCAGCCGAATCTGTCCCATGTCGGGCTTCGGGTCGAGAATGCGGTTCCGTTCCATTGGCGTGATCTCGTCGAGGGCCCATTTGCGCAGGCTTTCATGGCCTTGACGCCAGCCCTCTAAGGCGCCCGGGGCGATATTGCGCCAGCGGCGGGCGAACATAGGTACAAACTCGCGGCTGAACCTGAACTGCTGCGGCGTTGGATCGACACGCGCCCGCCCGCTGATCGCCAGCGCGTATCCACCGTTGCTGCGCCGCGTCAGAGAGACGCGCGTGGTATGCAGGGCATCCGTCAGGCTGTTTGCGCCGGGTGCCACGGCCAGAATGGACGAACGCACGGCAGCTTGCGGGAAACGAACACCGAGCTGGTTGCAGAAGGAAGAAGCCCACGCGCCCCCGGCCATGACAACAGTCTTTGTATGGATGGTGCCCGCTTCGGTCACCACAGCGCTCACCCGGCCGGCGCTCAATTCCAGCCCGCGCGCCGCGCAATGCTGATGTACGGTGCCGCCCGCCGCCATGATGCCGCGCGCCGCAACCGGCACTGCCTTGGAAGGATCCGCCGTTCCGTCAGTTGGCGAGAACACGCCACCTTTCCATTTGCGGCCCGTCGCTTTGCCCCGTTCGGTGGCTTCTTCCGCGCTCAGCATGTGCGTGGTGATCCCGACCGTTCTCGCAAAATCGCGCCACTTCGCCCAGCCTGCCAGCTCATTTTCGTCTTGTGAGAGATAGAGGAGCCCGCAGCGGCGAAATCCAGTATCCTCACCAGTCTCCTGTGCCACCTTCTCCCAGAGATCGAGGCTCTTGGTTGCCATTGGCAACTCGCGCGCATCGCGGTTCTGCTGGCGGCACCAGCCCCAGTTTCGGCTGGACTGCTCGGCGGCGATACGCCCCTTCTCGACCAGGGCGACCTTGAGGCCGCGGCGCGCCAGATAATATGCGCTGAACACGCCCACCACGCCGCCGCCGATGACGACGACTTCCGCCTCGCGAGGGAGGGAAGGGCTGCAGTCGATGTGCATGAGCGGCGCGGGCATGGATGGGACTCCGGTAATTTGAAGCATCCTAACCTGCCGCCCGCAAATGCAGGCTGCGGAGTTTGTGCCTGGACGGAATTTCCTGCGTTTAGCAGCCTCCAGGACAGGCAATTATTGTGCGAAAAGCTCGCTGCGAGCCAAGCAGGAGTACACTTCATGCAGTCGCGTCATCTGCGGTATGGGCGGCACACGGCGCAGTTGTCGACCTTGATCGGCAGCGCCTTGGCCGACATTGTGATGGGCCGCACGGTCACCAATCCGCTCGGCGGCATGACCTGCACATGTGCCGATGTACACCGGAAAGCCTTGGTCCTATCCCTCTTGGGCGCGTATTGCCGGATGAAGGATATGGTTGCCTGATCCCGGTTTCCGCGCCGAAACGGGAACAGAGTGAAATGCCGAACTGGATGTTCTTTTCAGAAGTTCCTGCCGCGCGAGGGCCAAGTTTCGAAGACTCTGCGGAAACAGAACAGTCAAACTGGCGGGAAGAACGGAGCAACCCTTCCTTATGGTAGGCAGGCTCCAGAGGACATCCGACAGGCAGGGCTTGCCCCTTCGGAGAGTTCTCCAAGAAAAAAGGGAACAGAGTCCGGTACACGGACCGGATTTCATAAGGGAACCGCCAGGATGAGCAGAACCCGTCTCTCGCAGACTCAGCGCGCGAAGCGCCGAGAAGGCCAGACTGCGGCCGCTACGGTGAGGCGCTTCTGCTCAAAGGGCGATGAAGCGGTCCGCAACAGGGTGGACGCGCTCGGTTGAAAGGGGAGGTGATCTCGATGGTCGCAAGCATCCAGGCTGTAGCCCCCCACGATGTGGCGCTTTCGGTGCGCGACCTCACGGTGAATTTGCCGCAAGGCATGGAACGGACCCATGCTGTCAAGGACATTTCCTTCGATCTGAAACGCGGCCAGATACTCTGCATCATAGGCGAGTCCGGATCGGGTAAGTCGGTCACGGCGAACGCGATCATGGGGCTACTGCCCAAGGTGATCCGCCTCTCATCGGGAATAATCCAGCTGGAGGGGATGAACATCATCGGCATGTCGCCCGACAAGCTGCGCAACCTGCGTGGACGGGTCGTGTCGATGATCTTTCAGGACCCGCTCTCGGCGCTCAATCCCCTGATGACGGTGGGCGCGCAGATTGACGAGGTCATGGCCGCGCATGGCTTCGGCACGCCACAAACCTGTCGAAACCGCGCTATCGAGTTGCTCACTGAAGTAGGCCTGCCAGATCCCGAACTCATGTATCACCAGTACCCTTTCCGGCTTTCGGGCGGGCAGCGGCAGCGCGTCATGATCGCCATGGCCCTGGCGCTCGAGCCGACGGTGCTGATTGCGGATGAGCCAACCACCGCGCTCGACGTCACCACCCAGGCTCAGATCCTGCAACTGATCCGTGACATTCAGCAGCGCAAGGGCATGAGCGTTATGTTCATCACCCACGATTTCGGCGTGGTGGCCGAGATCGCCGACAGCGTCGTGGTGATGGAAAAGGGCAATGTCGTCGAACAGGGCAGCGCCGAACAGGTGCTGAAGTCGCCCAAGCACCCTTATACCCAGCGCCTGATTGCAGCCGTACCGCATTTGACCGGCGAAGATCGCCCTCGTCCGGAGGCTGCCAGCAAGGAGCCGATCCTGAAGGTTGAGGGTCTGGTGAAGACCTATCGCGGCGGCAGCGCGCTGTTCGGCGCGCAACGAGTTGTGACAGCGGTCAACGAGGTTTCGTTCGAACTGGCGCCCGGCCGCACGCTTGGGGTCGTAGGCGAGAGCGGTTCGGGGAAATCGTCGCTGGGCCGGCTGCTGATCAAGCTGCTGGACAATGACGGCGGCGGGATCTTGTTCGAGGGCTGTGACATAGCCAAGCTTTCCGAAGCGAAGTTCCGCCCGCTTCGACCGCGGATCCAGATGATCTTCCAGGATCCCTTCGCTTCTCTGAACCCACGCTCGACGGTCGGTCACATCATGACGGTGGGCCCGATGGCGCACGGGATGCCTTATGTCCAAGCGCGCGATGAAGCGCGTGCGCTTCTGGCACATGTCGGTCTCGATGCCGGCGCTTTTGGCCGCTACCCGCACGAGTTCTCGGGTGGGCAACGCCAGCGCATCGGCATCGCTCGTGCGCTGATGTTCAAGCCGAAGCTGTTGATTGCCGACGAGGCGGTCTCCGCACTCGACGTGTCGATCCAGGCGCAGATCCTGCAGCTTCTGGACCAGATCCAGCGCGAGACGGGCGTGTCGATGGTCTTCATCACGCACGACCTGCGCGTCGCCAGCCAGATCTGCGACGAAATCGCGGTGATGCAGAAGGGCCGGATCGTCGAGCGCGGACCGCCCTCGCAAATATTCCTGAACCCGCAAGCAGCCTACACGCGCCAACTGGTAGCGGCAATTCCAGGAGAGCGGCCGGGCAATGCCCGTCCAGTAGCAGCAAACGCATAAGAAATAACAAGAGAGGAACTACCATGACGAAAAATTCATCGACTACGTCCAACTACTCGAGGCGCGAAGCGCTGCGACTGATGGCGATAGGTGGGGCTGCAGGCCTCATCGCGCCCAATCTGTTGGGCAAGCCCGCCTTCGCCAAGACCCCTCCTGCAGGCCCGGCCGGTCGCGTCATCGTCGGCCTCTCCCAAGAGCCGACCGTGTTCAATCCGCTGATGGCGCATATCGAAGTCGATGACGCGGTCCATTTCTCGGTTTTCGACGCGCTGGTCCGCATGGATCCCCAAGGTGGTCTACATCCAAACCTCGCAGCCGAGGTGCCAAGCCAAAAGAACGGCGGCATTTCGGAGGACGGTCTCAACTGGCGCATCCGGTTGCGTGACAATGCCCGCTGGCACGATGGTGAGCCCTTCACGGCCGAGGACGTGAAATTCACCCTTGAACTCATCACGAACCCGAAGTTTCGCGCTTGGCGCACGAGCGGCCATTCGCTCGTGCAGGACATCACAGTGGTTTCGCCCACCGAGATCACATGGCGGATGAAGGAGGCTTTTGCGCCCTATCTTTCGTTCTTGGCCGAAACGTTCATCGTGCCCAAGCACATTCTGGAGAAAGAGGCCGATCCGAATACAGCCGCCTTCAACCAGGCGCCGGTCGGCACCGGCGCATTCAAATGGAGCCAGCGCGTCGCAGGTGATCACATCGAGCTCGTCGCCAATCCTGAGTACGCGGGCGAAGGCCCGAATGTCGAGCAGCTCATCTTCAAATACATCCCCGACATGACGGTGCTCTACACGCAATTCAAGAGCGGCGACGTGGACCTGGTCGATCAGTCGTACATCACCGCCGACCATTATACTGAAGCCCGCGAACTAGCAGACCGCGTGGTGACACTTGAGACCGGGTCATCCCTGGAGTCGATCTACCTCAATTTGGGCCGCCCGCAGTTCAAGGAGTTGGCAGTGCGCCAGGCGCTCTACGCCGCCTTGGATAGGAAAGCGATCGTCGACACGATCTATTACGGCGTGGGCACTCTCACCGAGACCTTCATGCCGAAGGAGTCCTACTACTACGACCCGAACCTGCCGGTTCAGGAGTTCAATCTGGACCGGGCGCGCCAAATCCTTGATGAGGCCGGCTGGGCGCCGGGGCCGGATGGAATCCGCGCCAAGGATGGGGTGCGACTGTCCTTCTCCAACTCGACAACTTCCGGCAACAACCTCCGCGAGCAGACGCAGCAGTTCCTGCAGCAGACGTTTGCCGAGATCGGCGTCGAGATGACGATCTCGAATTTGCCGGCTGCAGTTATGTGGGGCGAGTTCTGGCTGAAGTCGCAATTCGACACCGCCATGGTGGGCGTCACCTATCTGATTGCCGCGGACCCCGACGCCACAAACCGGCTCCATACGAAGGCAATCGCCGCTCAAGGCGGACACGGTTCGAACACCGGGCAATATTCCAACCCTGAGGTCGATGCCCTGCTCGAAAAGGGCGCTCGCAGCTTCGATCCGGAAGAACGACGCGGGATCTATAATCGCGTGCAGGAAGTGGTGCGCCATGATCTGCCCTTCCTGCCGCTGTTCGCGTACACAATCGTCCTCGGGCGCAAGAAGGGGTTGGACGGCTTCGAGCCCAACGCCAACACCCGCACCGCGTCGTGGGATGCCGCAGCCTGGCAGTGGAAGGCCTAATCCACGCAGTTGCCGCCGCCCCGCCGATTCCGCCGCGGCGGCGGCAACAGACTAAAATCATCAACCCACAATGGAGGGACTCGAATGCGCGGCTTCCTGCTAAATCGCCTCTCGCAGAGCCTGGTGCTGCTTGTGATCGTTTCGATCATCGGCTTCGGCATTCTGAACCTCCTTCCCGGCGGCCCGCTGGCGCAATTCGGGCTCGATCCCGGAATGACCCAGCAGGATATCGAGCGTCTCAAGGGGCTGCTGGGCCTCGATCGACCCATATGGATCCAATATCTGGACTGGGCATGGCGGCTGGTGCGGGGCGACTGGGGTCACTCCTTCCGCGACGGAGCGCCGGTATTGGAGGTGATCGGCAGCCATCTCTTTGCCACGCTGCTGCTGATGGGGTCCTCAACCGCAATTGCGATCTCCATTGGCGCCTGGATTGGTATCCGAGGCGCCACGCGCCGCTACTCGCTGTTCGATTATCTTGCAACTGTCGGGGCCATGGTTGCGTTGTCGGTCCCCACCTTCTGGTTCGGACTCGTCGGCATCTACGTCTTTTCCCTGAAGTTGGGTTGGCTGCCTGCGGGTAATATGTCCGAGATCGGCGACGCCTCAATCCTGGGCTACCTCCACCATCTGATCCTGCCAAGTATCGTGCTGTCGCTGGTCCATGTCGCGATCTGGAGCCGCTACATGCGGACGGCCACTCTCGATGCCATTAGCCAGGACTTCGTCAAGACGGCTCGGGCCAAGGGGTTGAGTGAACGCCGGATTCTGATGAAGCATGTCGTCGGCAACGCACTTTTGCCGATGATTACCCTGGCCGGGATGCAGCTTCCCAGTGTCCTCACTGGCGCGCTCGTGACCGAAACCGTCTTTACCTGGCCAGGAATGGGACGGTTGTTCCTCGATAGCCTTGGTTACAGCGACTATCCGGTTGTGATGGGGCTGCTGATGTTCTCCGCCATCCTCGTTCTGCTTGGAAACCTGATCGCCGACATTGTCGTCGCTGTTGTCGATCCGCGCATTCGTCTGGCTTGAGCGCGCAACTTCCCCGACAGGAGACAGCCGATATGACCGCTTTCACCGCAAATGCAGCTCCAAGCCGATGGAGAAACAACCGCGCGGCACGTCGTTTCATGCGTCATCGCTTGGCGCTGCTCGGGCTGGCGATGATCATCTTCCTGAGCCTCGCTTGCGTCCTCGGCCCCCATCTCCTGCCTTATGACTCACTGTATATCGATCTGCGGGCCCGCTTTGCCCCTCCGCTGACGGGCTACCACTTTCTAGGTACCGATCCGCTTGGCCGCGACGTGGCGGCAAGGCTTTTGATGGCGGGACGAATCTCGCTGCTGGTGGGTTTCTTTGCCATGGTTTTGTCGACACTCATCGGCACCCTGGTCGGCGTAATTGCCGGCTATCGCGGCGGCTGGGTCGGGGCCACGCTGATGCGCACGGTCGATGGATTCCTGTCATTCCCATCGATCTTTCTGCTGCTGGCGCTGGCTGCCGCACTGAAGCCCAGTCCTGTGATGATCACCCTCATTATCTCCCTCACCAGTTGGATGGAGGTTGCCCGCATAGTCGAAGCGGAAGTCCGCTCGTTACGCGAACGCGAGTTCGTCCTAGCCGGGCGAATGCTGGGATTGAGCGGCACCCACATCATGTTCCGCGAGATACTGCCCAACGCCATGGGGCCGATTATCGTCGCTTCCACCTTGACGGTCGCGCGCGCCATTCTCATGGAAGCCTACATCAGTTTCCTCGGCTACGGGATCCAGCCGCCACTGCCCAGCTGGGGCAACATGCTCAATGGCGCCCAGCAATATCTGGGCAGCGCACCTTGGCTGGCAATCATTCCCGGAGCTGCAATCACCATCGCGGTAACCAGTTTCAATTTCATCGGTGACGGGCTGCGTGATGCGCTCGACGTCCGAGACGACCACATCTGAAAGTTTCACCGACCGTAGATTACCCCTGCAATGCAGCGAGAAGTCAGCCACGTGCAAGAGCCTCATATCGCCGACAAGAACACACCCTACTGGTGGGAAGCAGCGCCCGTCATGCCGCGGCCGCGACAGCCGGTCGCAAAGAACCTTGACGTGGCAATTGTCGGCGCCGGTTATGCCGGGCTTTCGGCCGGGCTTGCGCTGGCGCGCGAAGGGCGCTCGGTCGCAGCCTTTGATGCGATGAATCCGGGCGAGGGTGCTTCCACCCGCAACGGCGGGATTACGAGCGGGACCATCCGGCCGGACTATGCCACGATCACCCGGCGCTTCGGGGAAGAGAAGGCCATGGCGATCGAGGCCGAGGGCAAGGTCGCACGCGAATTCCTCTACGACTTCATCAAGACCGAAGGGCTCGACTGCGACTTCCGACTGGTTGGCCAGTTCAAAGGCGCTTTCGGATATGAACAGTATGAGAAGATGGCGCGGGGCGCCGAGACGCTGGCGAAGAAACTGGGGATCGAGTCCTACGCGGTTCCGCATGCCGAGCAGCGAAATTATATCGGCACCGACTTCTACCGCGGCGGGACTGTTCGGATGGACATTGGCGGGCTGCACCCCGCAAAATTCCATGCTGAGCTCCTGCGGGTGGCGCTCGCATCCGGGTTGACGGTCCATTCGCATACAGTGGTCAAGTCGATCGAGAGGAACGGTTCGGGGTTCCGCGTCGCGACTTCGGCAGGGACGGTGGATGCACGGCAGGTTCTGGTCTGTACCAACGGCTATACCGACGGCGCCGCTCCCTTCCTGCGCCGCCGCCTGGTTCCGGTTCGCAGCCGGATCATCGTGACCGAAGAACTTGCGCCCGATATCATGGCGCGGCTGATGCCGAAGCTGATGACGATCACCGAGAACCGGCAACTCGGTTTCTATTATCGTCCCTCGCCCGACGGAAAACGTATCCTGCTGGGGGGCCGTGACAGTTCCCGCGTCGGCGATCCGGCGGCGCCGAAACTTCTCCTTCGCAAGGGCCTGGTGAACCTTTTCCCGGAGTTGGAGAACGTGCGCCTTTCGCATTGCTGGTTCGGCAATGTGGCGATGAACCGAGACATGCTGCCCCGCATCTTCGAGAAGGACGGCGTGGTCTATGCAACTGGCTTCTGCGGTTCGGGCGTGGTCTGGGCGCCATGGATTGGCATGCGTGCGGCCCACAAGTTGATGGGGCATGGCGAGCAGTCGCGCACTGCGTTCGACTTTCGACCGCCTTCGGCCGTCCCGCTCTATCGTGGCAATCCGTGGTTCATGCCGGCGATTATCCAGGGCTATCGGTTGCAGGACCGTCTCGCCTTCTGGCGCGCCAGACGCTAGTCGCCGACATCGGGGGCGATCCGTGGTTCATGCGGGCAACCCTTTGGCGCGCCCGCCGCTGACACGACTGCAGGATCGCGCGGGGTCACCTTGTTGCCGGAGAGTGCCGAAAAATCCGTCGGGACTGGGGCCTGGTGCGAAACTGATCAGCGGTGGGACGCCTTTGCGCGGATCAGCGCGTCGGCCATGTAGAGGTCCTGCAGGGAGATGCCGGAACTGTCGAAGACCGTGACCTCATTGTCGAAGCGGCGTCCGAGCGCACGCCTTTCAATAACGTCGCCGATTGGTGTTACCGCAAGCACGCCGGCGTCGATTTCGTCCCGCACGTATTGGAACTCGCCGATCTGGACGGACTGGGAAAGCAGATCACAAAACAGACGTGCCTTGGGAAATAATTCGCTCGGCAATTCGCGTTTACCCGGAGCATCCGACCCGATGCTGACGATATGGGTTCCGGGTCCCACCCAAGCGGCATTGAACAGCGGTTCGCGTGCGGGTGTCGCCGTCACCACGATGTCGGCCGTGCGCACGGCTTCTTCCTGCAAGGCAGCGCGCGCCTTCAGTCCCCTTTCGCCGATCTGATCGACAAAAGCGTCGCGCCGCGGCGAAGGCCGGGCCACGACCAGCACGGTTTCGATTGGGCGGATGCGTGCCAGCGCCATCACTTCGAAGCTCGCCTGGTTGCCGGCCCCGAAGATCGCCAGAACCTTGGCTTGCTTGCGCGCAAGAAGATCGGCCGCAACCGCGTCGGCGGCGGCCGTCCTGTAGGCGTTGACCTTCCCGGCCTCGACTACGGCGCCGAGCCGACCTGTATGCTGATCGAGCAGCACGATGGTCGAGTTGTGGCGGGGAAGGCCACGTGCCGGGTTGCCCGACCAGAAGGAGCCAATTTTCACGCCGTTCAGCTCGCCCGACGAACCGGATTTGATTGAGAAGGTATTGGTCACCTCCTGTGTGCGCCCGAGAACAGCCGGAAAGACCCAGCTCTGCCGCGATGCTGCCGCCACGAGAGCCTCGCGCGCCGCCTCGAAAGCAAGTTCATGCGTGACGAGGGCGGCTGACTCCTCTTCGCTGATGTAGATCATCCAAAATTCCTCCTGGGCATCGCCGATCGGGCAACACGAAGCGGCGATTCAAGGTGCCAGGTATTCCTCGCCCGATTTGCACGATTTGGCATGCCGAGGAACTGCATAAAACGAATAATACCGCTGATTTGAAGGGGCAAAACAGCAGCGAAATCTGTCCGCCGGGCGCGACTCTAAGATCCGACTTCAATCCGACTCTGGATCAACTTGACAGCGTTGCACCTTATGGCCTTTGAGCATGACAGAGATATCGTCAGCGCCCCGATCGAGCTGATGAAATTGGAAACCCGCCATTTGCCGGGCGCACTGAAGCTGTCGCAGGAGATGGCCTGGCCCTACCGTCAGGAGGATTGGGAATTTGCCCTGATGGTCGGCAATGGCCTGGTCCTTGAGCGGGCAGGACAGGTGATTGGCACGGCCATGTCCTGGAATTACGGACAGTCCTATGCCTCGGTCGGGATGATCATAGTTACTGGCTCCGCGCAAGGCGGTGGCAACGGCGCCCGGCTCTTTGATGGATTGCTTGAGGCGACACACGGTCGCAACCTGCTACTCAACTCAACCGAAGAGGGGCTGGCGCTCTACAAGCGACGCGGCTTCACTGCATGGGGCACGGTGCTTCAGCACCAGGGCTCGCTGGCTTTCGCCGTGACGCGGAGTACCCGCGACGACATCCGTCGAGCGACAGCCTCTGACCTCGCGGCAATCCAGGCCTTCGACAAACGGGCCACGGGCATGCCCCGGCTGCCGATGGTGGCTGCGCTCGCCGATGTGGGCAACGCATTGGTCATTGAGCGCAGGGGACGGATTGCAGGCTACGCTGTCGCGAGGAGGTTTGGCCGCGGCTATGTCGTCGGCCCTTGTGCAGCCGAGAGCGACCACGACGCGCGGCTTCTGATCCTGGCCCAGCTTTCGAAGCTTCACAATCAATTCGTTCGCATCGACGTCTATGCCGAGGATGGATTGGGCGATTGGCTTGCGAGCCTTGGCCTGCAGCGGTCCGGCAGTGCGACCGCCATGGTCAAAGGACAACGACCCGTCGCCGAGGGGCCAGCCCATATGTATGCGTTGGCAAACCAGTCGTTCACTTAGGAAACGAGTCTATGAATAAGATGGCGGCAAGCCTGGCGGTGAGCGAGACGGCTAGGACGATCGACGCCTTGGTCACCCCGACGCTGCTTCTCGACCGTGGCCGGCTCGAGCACAACATCAAGGGTCTGGCTGAGCGCGCCAGGAAGCTTGGCGTGGTGCTGCGCCCGCATATGAAGACGGCCAAGAGCATCGATGTCGCCCGATACGCGTTCCATCGCGAACGCGGTCCGATCACGGTCTCGACCATCGCCGAGGCGGAGTATTTCGCGGGCCATGGCTTTCGAGACATCACCTACGCGGTCGGCATCTCGCCGGCCTCGGCCAAGCGGGCCATGGAGCTTTGTCGCCGCACCGGCGCTGATGTGAAGCTGTTGCTCGATTCGGTCGGGCAGGCCGATGCCCTGGCCAGCGTCCGCGAAGCCACCGGTATGACCCCATCTGTTTTCATTGAACTGGACTGCGATGACCATCGCGGTGGCTTGAGGCCGGACGACCCGAAGTTGCTCGACGTGGCCGGCAGTGTCGTCGCGGCCAGTGCCAAACTCGTCGGCGTTCTCGCCCATGCAGGCGAATCCTATGGCTTGAACACGCCCGATGCGCTGGTCAAGGCAGGCGAGAACGAGCGTTCAGCCACGGTGCGCGCCGCTGAAATCCTGCGCGCCCATGGCCATGCCTGCCCGATCGTCAGCGTCGGCTCGACGCCGACAGCGCATTTCGCCAGCAATCTTGAGGGGGTCACGGAGCTGCGCGCCGGGGTCTACATGTTCTTCGACCTGGTCCAGCACGGCGTTGGGGTGTGCGAACTCGACGATATCGCGATTTCCGTATTGGCCACGGTGATCGGGTCCAAGCCGGAAAAGGGATGGGTGCTGGTTGACGCTGGATGGATGGCGCTTTCGCGCGACCGGGGAACCGCAAACCAGCAGATCGACCAGGGTTACGGCGTGGTCTGCGACGAAAAGGGGAGGGTGCTTGAAGATGTGATCGTGGCCCAGGCCAGCCAGGAACACGGTATCCTCGCCATTCGTGCCGGCTCTGGAAAGTCCATGCCCGAGCTGCCGCTCGGGACTCGGGTCCGGATTGTGCCCAACCATGCGTGTGCGATGGCCGCCCAGCATGATTTCTACAGCGTTGTCAACGGGGACAGCCCCAAGATTGAAGCGCGTTGGGAGCGGATGCGCGGCTGGTAGGCGCGCGACTACGCTCGGATGTCGCCCCACTCAAATCAACACTGGTGGTCAAGAAAATGAAGTTTACCTCTTACTGGCTGGATACGTCTCAGCCGTTCAATGAAGGGTCGCCCAAACCGCTCGAAGGCCACTACGACGTGGCGATTGTGGGCGGCGGCTTGACCGGCTCCTCCGCCGCGCTGGCCCTTGCCAAAAAGGGCGCCCGGGTTGCCCTGTTGGATGCCGAAACGATCGGCAATGCCGCGTCCGGCCGCAATGGCGGCATGTGCAACAACGGCTTTGCCCAGAACTATGCAATCATGGCTGCCAAGCACGGCAAGCCGGCCGCAAATGCGCTCTACAAGGCTTTTGACGCCGGCGTCGATATGGTCGAGCGGTTGGTGCAGGAAGAGAAGATCGACTGCAGCTTCTCCCGCGTCGGCAAGCTCAAGCTTGCCGCCAAGCCCGAGCACTACGACATGCTGGCGCGCAGCCAGGAACTACTGGCTGCCAATGTCGATCCCGACACCAGGATGATCGCGCGCGAGGACCTGCGAACCGAAGTCGGCACCAGCCGCTACCATGGCGGGCTGCTCTTTCCCAAGAGCGCGGGCATGCATGTCGGCCGGTTCGTCCGGGGCCTCGCGACCGCTGCTGCCCGGCGTGGCGCAGAGGTCCATGAACGCTCGCCCGTCATTGCGATGCGCAAGGTTTCAGGCGGGCATGAGGTAACGACGCCAAAGGGCAAGATCGTCGCGCGGCAGGTCCTGTTGGCAAGCGGCATTTCCCAGGTTGGCCCGCTCGGCTGGATCCGCCGGCGCATGATCCCGGTCGGCGCATTTCTGATCGTGACCGAGCCGCTGTCGCCCGACCACCTTAGGCGTCTCATGCCGACTGGGCGCATGGTCGTCGACACGCGCAATCTCGTTGTCTACTGGCGGCTCACGCCGGACAATCGCCTTCTGTTCGGCGGGAGGGCGCGCTTTGCCGTGTCCAACCCTCAATCCGACGAAAAAAGCGGCCGGATACTCAAGGCGGCGATGGTCGAGGTCTTTCCGGAACTGGCCGGCACCCGCATCGACTACTGCTGGGGCGGCATGGTCGATATGACCCGCGATCGCCTGCCGCGCGCCGGAGAGCGCGATGGCATCTATTACTCGATGGGCTATAGCGGACACGGGACCCAGATGTCGACGTTGATGGGCACCATCATGGCCGACGTCATGGACGGGCGCCCCGAGCTCAATCCCTGGAAGGATTTCGACTGGCCAGCGATCCCCGGTTATTTCGGGCGCCCCTGGTTCCTGCCGATTCTCGGCGCCTATTACCGCATGAAGGACCTTGTAGGGTGATGACACCCCTCGAACACCTGGCCCGCAACGGCCACCTGGACAAGTTCTTCATCGACGGTCAATGGGTTGAGCCGAGCGGCACCGCGACGGGCGTCGTCGTCAATCCCGCCACAGAAGAGGTTGTGAGCCAGTTTCCGCTTGGAAATGGCGAGGACGTTGACGCGGCCGTTGCAGCGGCTCGCCGGGCATTCGCCTCCTGGAGTCGGACCACGCCAGAAGACCGCGCGGGTCTGCTCGATCGCCTGCAAGCGCTGCTCGAGGCGCGCGGCGAACTGCTGGCTCAATGCCTGAGCCTCGAAATGGGCGCGGCGATCGGCTATGCGCGCAGCGCCCAGGTGCCGCTGGCGATCACGCATGTTAAGGTCGCTCGCGATGTGCTGACAGACTTTCGCTTCGTCAAGCAACGGGGGCAAACCGCCGTCACCCACGAACCGATCGGTGTCTGCGCCTTGATCACTCCGTGGAACTGGCCACTTTACCAGATCACCGCCAAGGTTTCGCCGGCGCTCGCTGCAGGCTGCACGATCGTGCTGAAGCCGAGTGAGCTTTCTCCCTTGGACGCCCTGCTGTTCGCCGAGGCAATCGAGGAAGCCGGCTTCCCTGCCGGGGTTTTCAACCTCCTGCAAGGTGATGGTCCAGGCGTGGGTATGGGTCTCGCCTCCCATCCGGATGTCGACATGATCTCCATTACCGGGTCCACCCGCGCGGGCATTGCGGTGGCCCAGGCGGGAGCGACCACGGTCAAGCGTGTCGCGCAGGAGCTGGGCGGCAAGTCGCCGAACGTGATCCTGCCGGACGCAGATCTCGATCGCGCCGTTTCTCTGGGCGTAGCCGCCGCCTTCCGCAATCTCGGCCAGTCATGCAGCGCCCCGACGCGCATGATCGTGCCACGCGCGCTGCTCTCCGAGATCGAGGCAATCGCCAAAAGGGCCGCAGCCCAGATCGTCATTGGCGATCCGCTTTGCGAAGCCACAACTCACGGTGCAATCGCAAACCGTGCCCAATTCGACCGCATCCAAACCATGATCGGCGTCGGCATTTCTGAGGGCGCCAGGCTCCTCACCGGCGGACCGGGCCGTGCGCACGATCTGAACGTCGGGTTCTATGTGAGGCCGACCATCTTTTCCGACGTGCGCACGACCATGCGTATTGCCCAGGAAGAGGTCTTCGGGCCAGTTCTCTGCATCATCCCCTACGACACAATCGAGGAGGCCGTCACCATCGCCAACGACACGGTCTACGGTCTGGGGGCCCATGTGCAGGGCCAGGATGTGGACGCCGTCAGGGACGTGGCCTCGCGGATCCGCTCCGGTCAGGTGCATCTCAACTACCCGGCCTGGGATCCGCACGCCCCGTTTGGCGGTTTCAAGCAGTCCGGAAACGGACGCGAATATGGGATCGAGGGCATGTTGGAGTATCTCGAGGTAAAATCCATACTCGGCTATTTCTAGGCCCTAGGCCTGTCCGTGGCTTTCGACGGTCGGGAATAGCCGTCGGCTCACAAGTTCTTGCTCGGTACCCTGTCGCGCTTGCTGTGAGCCCACGCGATGACGCGTGCGTGCTCGTCCGCCATAGCCGCGTCGAAGCGGCTGTCGCCACTGAAAGCCAGGGCAAGTGCATTTGCGCAGAGTTCGGCGTCCCGGAAGCATCGCCGATGCCTGCGCAGTGAGTGCGTCCTTGTTATAGCCAGCATCGCCAACAATCGCCCAGCCTGGCCCGTATGGCTTGCTGGGCAACGCTGCGCCAGCGAGTGGCCTCTCGCGCCTTGCTGCGCCAAGACGGTCGGCGAAGGCAGGCCATCCCGGCTCCGATCAAGAGCCCCGCGCGCCACCCGGCCCACCAAGGTTGCCGCGATCACCCTTGATGTCGTAGAGCCTACGGTCGGCGGTAATTGGTGGAGAAGAATATATGCCAGAGCACCCGAAACTCGTCTCGACTGCCAAGTCGCATGGCGGCGCCCAGCATGTTTACTCTCATCTTTCGACGAGCTGCTCGTGCGAAATGACGTTTGCCATTTTCGTGCCTCCGCAGGCACGGGAAAGCCGTTGCCCCGTGGTGTGGTACCTCTCCGGGCTCAGCTGCACCCATGCGAATGTAATGGAAAAAGGCGAATACAGACGTATTGCCGCCGAACTTGGCTTGATCGTTGTCTGTCCCGACACCAGCCCGCGTGGTGCCGACATTCCGGATGAAAAGGACAATTGGCAGTTCGGCAGCGGCGCCGGTTTCTACCTCGACGCGACGCAAGAGCCGTATGCCAAGAACTATCGCATGTATTCCTATATCGTCGAGGAGCTGCCAGCCGTGATCGGGCGCGAATTTCCCGCCGATATGGCGCGCCAGTCGATCTTCGGCCATTCGATGGGCGGGCATGGCGCGCTGACGATCGCACTGAACAATCCCGCGCGTTTCAGAAGTTGCTCGGCCTTTGCGCCGATCGTGCAGCCAAGCACAGCCGGCTGGTCGAAGCCGGCTTTCGAAAAATATCTCGGCCTGGATAAGGCCTCGTGGCGGCGCTACGATGCCACTTCGCTCATCGAAGATGGACACCGTTTCCCGGAATTCCTGGTCGATCAGGGAACGTCAGACGGTTTCCTCCAGGAGGGCCTCAGGCCCTGGCTGCTCGAAGACGCCTGCTCCAAGGCAGGCATTCCGTTGAAATTGCGGATGCAGGACGAATACGATCACTCCTATTTTTTCATTTCGACATTCATGCATGACCATATGACGTGGCATGCCGAACGGCTTTCACGAGGGTAGGCCGTAGGAATAGGTCGGCAGTCAGGCGGGCTCGGTGACGACGCCGATGCGCCGGTAGACGAATGGTTCGTCCTTCGAAGGAACCGTCGCAGCGCGCTGGGCCTCGTCGATCAGCATTGCCATGCGCGCATGGATCGGCGATTTCGCGCAAGCCGGGTCCGTTGCGGCGGCATCGCCGGCGATTGCCATCGCCTGGCAGCGGCAGCCGCCCCAGTCAATCTCGCGCCGCTCACAGTTGCGGCAGGGCTCCTGCATCCAGTCCGTGCCTCGAAAGGCATTAAATGCCGGGGAATCGGTCCAGATCGCGGCCAGGCTGCGTGATCCAAAACGCTCGAATCCGAGCGACGGGATGGTCTGGGCGGCATGGCATGGCAGTACGGTGCCGTCCGGCGTCACCATGAAGGCGTCGCGCGCCCAGCCGCCCATGCACGGCTTGGGATAGATGGCGAAATAATCCGGCGTGACGAAATCGATGTTCATGATGCCGGTGAGCCGTTCGCGCGCCGCCGCGACGATCTCCGCCTGGCGGTCGACGGCAGCACGCTCGGGCATCAGTTGATCGCGATTGGTCAGCGCCCAGCCGGCGTACTGCACGTTGGCGATCTCGAGACGCTCCGCACCCAGCGAAAGGGCCAGATCGATGAATTCCGGTACCTCCTCGATATTGTGGCGATGGATCGGCGCGTTGATGGTAAGCGGCAAGCCGGCCGCGCGAGCGCGGCGTGCCGTTTGCAGCTTCTTTTCGTGGCTGCCCCTGTGATTGCCGATGCGCTCGGTGGTCGCCGGCCGTGCACCTTGAAAGCTCAGTTGCAGATGGTCGAGCCCGGCTTCGGCAAATGCCTCGATGCGGCCATCCGCAATGCCGACACCGGCGGTGATCAGGTTGGTGTAGACGCCGCGTGCCGAAAGCCCGGCGATCAATTGCTCGAGGTCGCGGCGCAGCGTCGGTTCGCCGCCGGACAGATGCACCTGGAGAACGCCAAGGTCGGCCGCCTGCGAGAACAGGTCGAGCCAGCTCTGCGTCTCGAGTTCGCGATTGGCCTTCAGCAATTCGAGTGGATTGGAGCAATAGGGGCATTGCAGCGGGCAGCGATGCGTCAGTTCCGCCAGCATGCCGATCGGAGGGAGAATGGGCTCGCTCATAGCTTCACCAGCAGCTTGTCCGACCATTCCTGCAGGAAGGCGATGACGTCGGCCGCCACGGCCTCCTGTTCGGCATCATAATCCGCGGCAAGGCCGGCAATGATGTGGCCGACCGTGGACCGCCCATCGCAGCGGCGCAATATGTCGAGGCTGATGTGGTTCGGCCAGAACACCTTTTCCGGCGAAAGCACCGCGAACGCCTGGCGCACGGAGTCATACTGTATGCGCACGTGCTTCGGCAGCGATGGAACCGACTGCGGCGACACCATGGCTCTTTCGCGCAGTGCCATCATTGGGCTGCCTCCGGACGGAAGGCGCCGGGCGGGATACTGCCCGGCTCGCCATAGGCGTGTTGAAGCGCGTCGAGCATGGCCCAGAGTATATCGCATTTGAACACCAGTGCATCGATCGCCTGCTGCTGGCGCTCCGCCGTGTCAGCATGTTCGAGCACATAGGCAAGGGCAAAGTCGGCGTCGCGCGAGGCCTGTTCGGGCCGTCGGCTGAAATAGGCCAGCGTGTCCTCGGTGATATAATCGTATCTGGCCAGCATCGCGGGTACCCGCTCGCCGATGATGAGCGGCGAGAACATCTCGGTCAGCGACGACGCGACCGCCTCCAGCAGGGTCCGGTTCGTGCAAAAGGAGAGGTAAGCGCCAACCGCAAAACGGGTCGCCGGCAGGGCCAGCCTTTCGCTCTTCACCGCGTCGGCATCGAGACCGAGCGAGGTCGCCAGGTGCAACCAGCGCGCAATACCGCCGCTCCAGCCGTCCTCGCCGTCATGATCCTCGATGCGTTTGCGCCAGGCGGCACGAAACGCCGGATCCTCGGCATGAGCGAGGATCATGGCGTCCTTGCGCGGAATGACCGCCTGATAGCAATAGCGGTTCAGCGCCCAGGCCTGCATCTCGGTCCGCGACAGCGCACCGCTGGTCATCCTGTGATGGAAAGGATGGTGGTTGTGATAGCGCTCGGCACCGACCTGCCGCAGCACGGCTTCGAGCTCTCTGGAGGACAGGCCGTTGCTGGCTGCGTGGTGGAAATCACTCAAAGTTCCATCTCCATCCCGTCGCAGGCCACTTCCCAGCCAGCCGCTTCGACTGCTGCATGCTCGGCAGAATTCTCGTCCAGAACAGGATTGGTGTTGTTGATGTGGACGAAGACACGACGGCCGATCCTCACATCGGCCAAGCCGGCGATCGACCCCGCGTCTCCCGACATTGCCAGATGCCCCATGCGCGCACCGGTCTTTTGGCCGACGCCGGCAGCAATCATCTCGTCGTCGGTGAAGACCGTGCCGTCGAACAGAAGGCATGCGGCATCGGCTAGACGTGTGCGCAGGGTCGCATCGATGCGGGCGCAGCCGGGGATGTAGAAGACGGAGCCGCGACTGCCGGCACCGGCGATACGGACGCCGATCGTGTCGCCGGCATCGGAGCTGAAATTGGCATCCGGCTGACCTCTTTGTTCGAGATAGAGGGCTATCTTCCCGGGCACGGGAAAGCTCTCGACAGCCACCCCGGTGTCGTGGCCGTCTGCGTCGCAGATCGCCAGTCCTTGCGCCGGTGGCAAGATGCGTCGCGGCACGAGCGCCGGATCGAGGACATTGAAAATCGAATTCGCCTCCAGCGTCGCCAGAACCTGTGTCGTTGCATAGATAGCGAAAGGCTGCCGCTCACGCAGGCTGAGCAGGCCGGCGACATGATCGACATCGGCATTGGTCAGCACCACCGCGCGAATAGGCGTCGAGCGCAGCGGCGCATCGTGCGCGGGCTGCAATTCAGGCGTTGCCGCGATCTGCTGGCGAATGTCGGGTGACGCGTTGAACAGAACCCAGCCGAGCCCATCCGCTGACGCGGCGACACTCGATTGGGTTCGTGAATGCACGCCAGCTACCCCGGTGCGAGCCGCACGGCTCAGACGATAATTGCAGTTCCATTGCGGAAAGCCGCCGCCGGCCGCCGATCCAATGATTCTCAAGCGCATGAAAACGCCCGCCCCGCGGCTTCTCTGACCAGCAGCCAATTTGCAGCCGCAAAAAACGGCCCGCCCGCTTTGCGTGCCTCAAAATCTTTCACGAAAATCCCATGCGGCAAGGGGATGCGTGCCCCTGTTGCCAGGGACACGCACCTCTGCGGCCTACTTCTTGGGAGTAATTTCAGCAGGCAGATACCGCGAAATTTCAAAGCCCGCAGCAACCTGACACATGGTCGGTTTTGTCCAGCTCTTCTTCATAACATTTCTCCTCTTCTACCAGCCCGAAGGGGCCGATCCGGTGGTTAGCCAACCATTGCAGGGCACCGAAGCAATGGCTCGTCCATCACGTTCTCAAATGGACAAATGAAACACAAGGTTTTGAAAGGCCCGAAAAACAAAACTATCGAAAGTAGCTGTAGTTTTCTCTTCAATTGTTCATCGCCTGGGTTTTTCCTCCTCCTGACCCATCCCAACTATTGCGTGATCGGATTGTCGTGCTCGTCGATCAGCGGCACATTGTAACCCAGCAGGAGCTTGGTCATCTCCGGCTGGTTTTCCCTGATCACCCGGTTGAGCGTTCGTTTCCATTCCTGGTCGGACGGACGTACGCCCATGGTGATGCGGTAGGACATGCGCGAGCCGGTTTTTTCCTTCAACAGCGGAACAATGGTGACATCGGCTCCGAGTTCCTTGGCATAGTAACCTGCCATCGGCCCCCACAGGACCGCCGCGTCGATCTTGCCGGCGAGCATGTCCTTGATCATGACCTCCCCCATGGACGGAGTGATGCGCGTATCCACCGCGAGTGGATAGATCTTGGCGGTCCGCAGAAGCTTGTTGGCGGCCATGTTGGCGGTTGGCGGCGTGCTTTCGACGACGCCGATTCTCTTGCCGGAAAGTTTCGGGTCTTCGATCGTCTCGATGCCTTCCATGCCGTTGCCTTTGGGGTATACGAGCACATAGGCGGAGCGGTAGTAGGCATTGGTGTTCTGCACCAGTTCATCGCCTTGGGCGTAGCCCATGATGATGTCGCATCGGTTGGCCCCCAGCGTGTTTCGCACAAAGCCGGTGACAGTGGGAAACCACGTGTAAGCGACTGATTTCCGCCCCGTCTTCTTGGCAACCAGTTCAGCCAGCTTGTTTTCGAAGCCTTGGCCGTTCTTGTCGGTAAAGGGCATATTCGAGGGATCGGCGCAGACGCGCAGAATGTCGGGATCGACCAGTTCGCCCGCAGCGCCAAGCCCGGCATTTTGCGCCAGAACGTTCGACGGCAGCAAGGCGAGGGCGCCGAGGATCGGCAGAACGACGCGCAGCTTCGATGCAGTGCAGCCGATCATATCATCCACCCATGCAGGATGCTTCGGCATCCTTGGCTGCCTGAGCCTTGTTTTCGTGCTTGGGCGGCCTGCCGCGGGGTGCCGCGCCATCGGCGCGCGCGCGCAGATAGACGTAGAGATCGTCCAGGTAACAATAGACGTTCTTGTTGTCGCCAAAGGCAGGCATGACGTTTTCCTTGCCGCCGCCGACATTCTTGCGGCCCTCGGCGACGATCGACAGGAACGTGGCGTAATCCATGGTTTTTAGACTATTGACCAGGGCAGGCGCATAGCTCGAACCTGTTGCGTCCTGTCCGTGACAGACATGGCAATCGGAGTGATACCGGCGGTACCCGCTGAACGTGTACCAATCGACGGTTCCGTTTTCGATCTTGTAGGTCGGATTTCCGTCCGCATCTACATATTTGCCTCCTTCTTGCTTCACCGCCTTGGCTTTTTCCATGCTGTCTTCGGCCCGTGCCAGACTTGAGCTGGCCAGAGGCAGCAGGACCAGGGCGAGAGCGGAAACTGCAATGCGGACGATCATTCAGACTCTTCCTTCATTTGCCAGGGACACTGGCTGCCGTCGTGCAGCGGCATTGATCGGTGTTTGGGTGCGCGCGTAATCGAGAGCCCAGTTCCCGGCTTCGGGTGACCCGGGCTCTCGTTTTCGAAGCTAGTCGTAAGGCTCTTCCCGGTTATCAGTCCGGGAGGCCGAAGACGGTGAGCTGACCACCCAGCGTCGTATAGTCGGCAAGTGCCGCGTAACCGCCGACGGCACCCAGACCAGCGGTTCCAACGACCGCGGTCTCGTCGCCCTGCGCACGGCCCTGATCGACGGCGCCATGCCAGGCAGCGGCGTTATCGGGCGAAAGCAGGCCACCTGCCAGACCGATACCGGCCCATCCACCGACGCCGGACAGAACGGCGACGTACTGCTTGCCGTCATGCTCATAGGTCGTGATGTTGCCGATGATGCCGGACGGGGTCTTGAACTTGTAAAGTTCCTTGCCGTCCTTATCGACCGCCTTGATGTAGCCTTCGAGGGTACCGTAGAAGACGACGTCGCCATCTGTCGCCAATGCGCCCGACCACACCGAGAACTGCTCGGGCTTCGACCAGACGATCTCACCCTTGGCTGCATCCCAGGCAATGAAGTTGCCCATGTTGCCGTCACCGCCGGGCGCCGCATACATCGACACGGTGGCGCCCACATAGGGCTGACCGGCGGTGTAGCTCACTTTGTAAGGCTCATAGTCCATGCAGACATGGTTGGTCGGCACGTAGAACAACCCGGTCTTCGGCGAGTAGGCGGCCGGCTGCTGGTCCTTGGTTCCAAGCGCGGCCGGGCAGATACCGGTCGAGTTGGTGTCTTCGCCGTTCTGCTGGGTCGAATACTTGGCGACGACCTGCGGGCGGCCATACTGGTCGCTCTTGGGATCCATGTTGACTTCCGTCGCCCAGTTCACTGCCGGATCGTATTTTTTGGCGACGAGAAGTTCGCCGGTGGCGCGATCCATTGTGTAGGCAAAGCCGTTGCGGTCGAAATGCACCAGCACGTCGTGCTTGGCGCCGTTGACTTCCATGCCATCGACGAGAATCATCTCGTTGATGCCGTCATAGTCCCACTCATCATGCGGGGTCATCTGGTAGAGCCATTTGGCAACACCGGTATCCGCATCGCGAGCCATGATTGTCATGGACCAGCGATTATCGCCTGGGCGCTGGACCGGATTCCACGTCGAGGGATTGCCAGTGCCGTAATAGACCAGGTTCAGCTTGGGATCATAGGAATACCATCCCCATGTCGTGCCGCCGCCCGTCTTCCACTGTTCGCCTTCCCAGGTGTTCGTGCCGGAATCCTTTCCGACAGGCTTGCCGAGATGAGTCGTCTTCTCGGGATCGAGAAGGGTGTCTGCATCAGGACCTTCCGAATAGGCTTTCCAGGCGAGCTTGCCGTCTTTCAGATTGTAGGCGGCCAGCCAGCCGCGAACACCGAATTCAGCACCGGAGACGCCCACGAGCACCTTGTCCTTGATGACTACGGGTGCCGACGTGCCGGATTCGCCTTTTCCGCCGTCGGTCTGGTCGCCGTTCTTGACAGACCAGACGACCTTGCCGGTCTTGGCATCGAGCGCGACGACGGTGGTGTCGGCCTGGTTGAGAATGATCTTGCCGTCGCCATAGGCGACACCGCGATTGACCGTGTCGCAGCACATGATCGGAATGACGTTCGAGTCCTGCTTGGGCTCGTATTTCCACAGGATCTTGCCGTCATTCTTGAGGTCGAGAGCAAAGACGTTGTTTGGGAAAGGCGTATGGACATACATCACGTCGCCGATGATCAGCGGCCCGCCTTCGTGACCACGCAGCACGCCGGTGGAAAAGCTCCATTTGACCTGCAGGTTCTTCACATTGTCCGCAGTGATCTGGTTGAGTTTGGAATAGCGGGTGTTGGCGTAGTCACCCGTCTGCATCGCCCAGTTCTTCGCATCCGATGCGAGCTTTGCAAGGTCTTCATTGGCCGAAGCCGTATAGGCAGCGCCGAGCGATAAAAACGCCGCGGTCGTCAGTATGTAGGTAGTTTTCGCAAGTACACGCATCCAAAATCCTCCCGGGTTCACAGTGAAGAATCGACCGTCAAGCCCCACAGGGGCCTGCCCAAGCAATTCATGTTGGGAAGTTATTTTCCGGCAGCTGTCACGACCTACCCCGAAGCAGAGGGCACCGTTACCGCCCGCCCCCCTTGGTCTTCGAAAGACTGCCGCCGCTCCCTGATGACGGTGGCGCTCTTGAAGCCGGAAACAGGGAAAAGCTATGTCATCGTAAAAGACCAGGCAAGCAAAAACCTACAATGCGTCGTTGCGCTGCAATATCGATTATGGTGCGATGCAATATTTAGAAACAAGTAAAATAAGCATCGGGTAAAAAACTAATAAGAGGATGGCCGCCAGCTGCGACATATATAGCAGCCATATTGTTCCCGTATTCTCAAGGTGATACACATTTGACTTTATTTCGATATATTCTACGAGGCACCTCGGAGTAAGTATGCGTGCATCTCGCTGGCTGCCGATAGTGAGCGACGCATGAAATGAACGCGTGAAAGAGGGTGCGCAGGGGGTCATGAAGCTGGCTCTTGTCGGTCGATAGGGCATTCCTCCTTTGGTCGTATACGCAGGCCATGGGAGCTTGACTGGCTTTGCGGCACGTCGCCAATTGGAGCGATGATCCCGTCTGGATGCATGGTGTCCAGGCCAACTGGAGGTTCCTCATGATAAGGTCTGTTGGATCTCTCACCTTGCCGGTGGCCTTTGCGGCGACGCTGGCCTTTGCGAACTTGGCCAGCGCCGCGGGAGACTACCCGACGGCAACGATTGCCGACTACGTGCTCGGCTGCATGCAAACAAATGGCCAGACACGTCAGGCGCTTGAAAGCTGTTCCTGCTCGATCGATGTTATCGCCTCGATCCTTCCTTACGATCACTATGAGAGGGCGGAGACCTTCAAAAGCATGTCGCTGACGACAGGGGAGGCCGCAGGGTTGTTTCGCGAAAGCGCGCCAGCGAAGGCGGCGCGCACGGAACTGAAACGCGCGCAGGCTGAAGCCGACGTACGTTGCTTTTAATCAGGCGAAACAGGCGCGCGTGGCGGTGCCTCACAGTCTCGCCGTTTTATTGGCCATTGGCTGCGAAATACCTTGCAATCCGCATTCGAGCCGTAAGGCGATCAGGCCACGCCCGGAAATTTTTGCTGGAACGACAGCAAAAGGTCGCTCATCACCTGTGGGTTGCGATGGTGCCGCGGCAAGCCTACGTCGAACATGCCGAGCACATGGGCAGGGCGCTGCGCAAGCACGATGATGCGGTCCGACAGCATCAGTGCCTCGCGCAGATTGTGGGTTACCATCAAGGCGGTCGTAGGCCGCGCTGACCAGACGGTCAAAAGCAATTGCCGAAGCCGCTCGGCGGTCTGTTCGTCGATGGAGGCAAAGGGTTCGTCCAGGAAAAGTACCGCCGGTTCGGTGGCGAAGGCCCTGGCAAGCGCTGCCCTGCGCGCAAGGCCGAGCGAAAGCTCCGCCGGATAGAGCGAGCGCATGCCGGCGAGGCCGAGAGTGTCAAACAGCTCGTCGAGACTCTTCGCTCTTAGGCTTTTCGGCAGCGCCAGCCTGACATTCTGCTCCACCGTCCGCCATGGCAGCAAAGTAGGCTCCTGGAACACGGCGGCGATGCGGTTCGAGCCCCCTTGCGGCAGTTGGAAAGAGCCGGAAAAGTCTTTGTCCAGTCCAAGCAGGATGCGCAACGTCGTGGTCTTGCCGCAGCCCGACGGCCCAAACAGGCAAGCGAATTCGCCCGGCCGGACCTCGAAGGACAGACCCTGAAGCGCCGTGATCGACACACCTTGCGCGGACCTGAAGGTCTTTTCGGCGATGTCGACCCTAAGCGGGACGGCGGCGCCAACGGGTTGCATGTCGTTCAATGGGCTGCACCAGGAGAAGTTCGATGACAAGCATCACCGCCACGAAAGCCAGCGTGTACGCGAGAATGGCGGCGACGTCGAAGAGCTGGAAATAGAGATAGATCTGGAAACCGACGCCATTGGAGCGGCCGAGCAGTTCGACCACCAGGACGATCTTCCATATGAGGGCGATGCCGGACCGCGAGGCCGCGGCAAAATAGGGCTGCAGTTGCGGCAGCAGGACATGGCGGATGCGCTCGAGTGGGGCGAAGCGGTAGACGGCGGCCATTTCGGCATAACGCGGATCAAACGCCCTGGCGCCTTCGCGCATCGTCACCACGACATTGGGGATCTTGTTCACGGCAACTGCGCCAATCGCCGCCGCCTCGTTGAGGCCGAACCAGATATAGGCGAGCACGATGACCACCAGCGCGGGAATGTTGAGAAACAGGACCACCCACGGACTGAAGAACCGGTCCGCACCGCGGTAGCTTCCGAGGATGACGCCGATGACCGAGCCGATAATCATTGCGGCGACGTACGCCGCAGCAACCCGTCCGAGCGTGGCGCCAAGATGATAAAAAAGGTCACCGCTCGCCGCTTCCCTGAGCAGTACCTGCCAGACCTGCCCTGGTGGGGGGAAAGCACGGCTTTGCCACAGATGAGCCGCGAGGCCCCACAGCAGGCAAAGTCCAATCAGGGAAACCGTTACCGTCAGCGCTGGTGTCAGCGGCGTCGCAAAGCCGGATCGACCCGACTTGTCTTCCGTTGCGGTCATTTCGCGAGTTCCGGCCAGAACGTGCCGGGCGCCATCTCGGGCGCCCTGCCAACCAGCTTCTCGCCGCCTATCGCGGCCAGCACGTGATAGAGTTTGCCCGCATCGGCCGCTTCTTCGGCGACCGGCCGTCTTGGGATGCCCTGGCGATAGCGGTCGCGCAGTTTTTCCAGCTCCTTGCCTTCTGCGCGAATGAGCGGCGCCAGGCGCAGCCATTCTTCATCGGATCTGGCCAGCAACTCCTTGGCCTGCTTGGAGGCCTTGACGAAGCCTCGGGCGGCATCCGGATTGTCGTTCGCCCATTGGTCGTGGAAGACGTAGCCGAGCGCCGATACGGGGCCCGAGGCACCAAGCGCTTTCGCCGCATCATCCGCGCCGATCAACCGACGAAAGCCGTTGGCCTCGAGCCGGGCGCAGAAATGCCAGAAATTGAGCACGGCATCGAGTTCGCCTTGCATCGCCTTTTCAGAAATCAGCGGCGGCGCGCCAAAGACGACGTCACAGGCTGTCGGCAGGTCGAGGCCGTGATCGCGTCTGGCCAGCGCCTGGACCAGTAGCCAGCTCTTGTCGAGCGGGCCGTCGGCGACACCGATTTTCTTTTCCTTGAGGTCGGCGAGCGTCCGGATCGGCGATTCCTCCCTCACCATGATTGCCCCTACGGCGGTCGAATAAGGGGCCAATGTAAGGTCGCCGCCCTCGGAGCGCTGGCGCGAGACCCACAGCCAGTCGGTCACGATCATGTCGATCGCGCCGGCCAGCAGCGCGACGTTGGTCGCATCCTCCCCGGCGAAGTAGACGATTTCCAGATCGATCCTGTTGGCCTCGTCGAGCTTGTGGCGTTTCAACGTATCGAGTTCCCAGCTCACGGTGCCGAACTTCAGGACACCAATTCGGACCTTAGCTTTCGCAAAGACGGCAACCGGCTTTGAGGCGAGGATGGCACCCAGAGCCGCCAATCGCAGCGTCGTGCGCCGCGAAATCATCATGGCGTCTCCTCTTTTAGGGTCGTCGACGAACCAGGAATGTCGATCAAATCGATCGTTCCTTGCTCGGAACGGCACATTTCCAGCGCACGACCTTGAGACTCGGATGTTCCTTGAGACCATTTTGCGATCTCGGCGGGCGATAGGAACATGCATTGGAACAGAGAGCCGCGGCTCTCGAAATAGAGATGTTCATCTCGGCAATTGCCCGGATTGGCGCTAAGGCACACCGTTAATATGAGATCGACCATGTCCATTTGGCACTTATCGTCGCCTGCGCGGCGAACTCTCCAGAGTTCGTGCTTTGGAGTTGCGCGGATTCCTGAAGGTGCCCAAACAGCAAACCGGTTGGAGGGAGGCTACGCGTTCGGCCAACAGGCGTCAATGATATGGACCGCGTGTCGCTACACACTTCCCTTCGCGCAGTCGGGAAACGAAACAGGACCTTTGTACGATTGACTTCCTTCATCGGCAGTCTAGCTTTTCGAGGCGTGCAGGTGCTGCCAGTCCGGGGAGGAAGGACGAATAGTTCGCTCTCCCGCTTTAAAACGAATGCCGGCGATCAAGGCATCGACACGCGTAAAGTGTCCCGGGCACTCACACGATCAATGAGGAAATGCCATGCGCGCAGTCGCATTTTTCGCCGCCGTGTCCGTCGCCACCTTTGTCACTACCCAGTCTCAGGCACAGGATGCCGCGGCGGGTGAGAAGGTCTTCGCCAAATGCAAGGTCTGCCACGTCGCAGACAAGGACCAGAACAAGGTCGGTCCGTCCTTGAACGGCGTTATCGGCCGAACGGCCGGGACGCACCCGGGGTTCAGCTATTCCAAGGCCATGACCGAGGCCGGCAAGTCCGGCGTCAAATGGGATGAGGCGACGCTGACGACCTACCTTCGCGATCCCAAGGCGATGGTCAAAGGAACCAAGATGGCGTTTGTCGGCCTCAAGAAAGACGAGGACATCGCCAACGTCATTGCTTATCTGAAGCAATTCTCAAAATAACGCGGTACCGCCGGCCGTTGGATTGCGCTCGGCCGGCGTTGGCTCGGCTTTGCGCATGGGTCACGCAGCGTCTTGCAGCCTTCGCATCGCTGACGGCAGATCGAACAGGCTGTCGCAAACGAGGTCGGCGCAAAGCTCTTCAACGGGAATTTGGCTGTATCCGCCACGCAGCAGAATGACTGCCATGCCGGCGGCGCGGGCGGCGGCCACGTCGGCGCTGCTGTCTCCGACCATCAGCGTGTCACGAGGTTCGACCTGAAGCAGGTCGAGCGCCAGCAACAGCGCGTCTGGCGCCGGTTTCAAGTATGTCACCGCGTCTCCGCCGATGATCGCGCCGAGATAGTCCGTCAGCCGAAAATGCAGCAGGATTTCGCGAGCCGCCAGCTGCGGCTTGTTGGTCACCACGGCCATGGCTATTCCGCTCAAATGCAAGTGCGTGAGAACCTCCCTGACGCCAGGCATCAGCCTCGTGCGGCCGGTCAGATGCCTGCGATAGATCGCCGCCATGACGCGGTTGGCCTCATCGAGCGCGATGCCGAGGAGCGGCGTGCCGGAAGCCGCGAAGGCCCTTTCGACCAGTTTCCTGATGCCGCCGCCGATCATGGCCTTGACCTGATCCAGGCGCAGCGGCGGCAGATCGCGTCCGGCCAGCAATTCGTTGACGGCGGCCGCAATATCAGGCGCCGAATCGACCAGTGTGCCGTCAAGATCGAACAGGATCGCCTTGCGCGAGCGAAACGGCCTGCCTGCGCCGACGTTCATGCAGCATCCTTCCACTTGATCGAACAGCCGATCGAAGCGATCTGGTCAAGCGGTCCGTCGCCGGTTCGGGCAACCTGCTTCATCGCCTCGAACAGGTCGCGCCTCAGCCCGGGCAATTCGGCGTCGCGTCGCGACGCGTCCAGCCGGCCGCGATATTGCAGCGTCAACTCGCTGTTGAGCCCGAAGAAATCCGGGGTGCAAACGGCTCCATAGGCACGCGCCACCGTCTGGTGCTCGTCATGGAGATAGGGGAAAGTGAAGCCGTTCGTCCTGGCAAAGAGCTTCATGTTGTCGAAGGAATCATCTGGATAGGCGTCGCTATCGTTGGAGTTGATCGCGACGAAGCCGATGCCTTCGGCCTTGAGGTCATTGGCGTCGCGCACCATCCGTGAAATCACCGCCTTCACATAGGGGCAGTGGTTGCAGATGAAGGCCACCACCAGCCCGTTCGGGCCGGCGTGGCTGAAAATCGAATGCGATGTGCCGTCGACGCCGGGCATAACGGCATCAGTGGCTTGCCAGCCGAAATCGCAGACAGGTGGGATTGCCGCCATATTTGCACTCCGATGTGACGGTTTACGCGGCTTTCCGGATCGCCCCGTCGGCCGCCTGCCTGATGGCGTCGATATTGGCACGATAGGCAGCCTCGGTGCCACCCTTGAAGATGGCCGAGCCGGCGACCAGCACATTGGCGCCGGCCGCGGTGACCAGCGGAGCGCTCTCGGGGGTGACGCCGCCGTCGATTTCGATGTCGATCGGGCGGTTGCCGATCAGCGCCTTGACCCGCCTGACCTTGTCGACGACAGCCGAAATGAAGGCTTGGCCGCCGAAGCCCGGATTGACGGTCATCAGAAGCACAAGATCGAGCCGGTCGAGCACATATTCGATGACGCTTTCCGGCGTCGACGGGTTCAGCGACACGCCGGCCTTCTTGCCGAGATTTCTGATTGCCTGCAGCGAACGGTCGAGATGCGGTCCGGCCTCGGCATGCACCGTAATGATGTCGCAGCCGGCATCGGCGAAGGCGCCGAGATAGGCGTCGGCCGGCGCGATCATCAGGTGGCAGTCGAAGACCTTGTCCGTTCGATTACGGATCGCCTTGACCACCGGCGGACCGAAGGTGATGTTGGGCACGAAATGGCCATCCATCACATCGAGATGGATCCAATCGGCACCCGCCCGGACGACCGCTTCGACCTCGTGGCCGAGCCGCGAGAAGTCCGCGGAAAGCACCGAGGGCGCGATGATTGTCTTGGTATCCATGATCGTCGGCTCCCATTCTGTCGTCCGTTTCCGGTCGCTGCACACCAACCGGCGTCATTTTGTCAGCGCGCCTTCGTGTCCGGTTCGCCTTCGAGCTTGCCTTCCGCGAACACGCGGCTGCCGCGAATATCGGATTCCTCAATGGTGATAAGGTCAGTTTTCGTCAACGCCCGGTCGCGCGACGCGAAAAGCCGGCTGGCCTGGCGAAGCCGCGCCCGGTCGAGCCCATTGCGGACCGAGCGGGCGTTGGAGAAATGCGGCAGCCGCATGCGGATCGGGAGATACTCTTCGAGCGCCTTGGCCGCCGCCTCGCTGAGCCGGTAATTCTGTTCCGCCAGCATGATCTCGGCGATCGATTTGAGTTCGCTGACGCCGTAGTCGGGAAAGTCGAGGTGGTGGGCGATGCGCGAGCGCATGCCGGGATTGCTGTCGAAGAAGCGGTCCATCTTGTCCTTGTAGCCGGCAAGAATCACAACCAGATCGTCACGGTTGTTTTCCATGCATTGCAGCAGGATTTCGATCGATTCCTGGCCGTAGTCGCGTTCGTTCTCGGGCTTGTAGAGATAGTAGGCCTCGTCGATGAAAAGCACCCCTCCCATGGCGCGCTTGATCACTTCGCGGGTTTTGGGCGCGGTGTGGCCCACATACTGGCCGACGAGATCGTCGCGCGTCACCGCGACCATATGCCCTTCGCGGACATAGCCAAGACGATGCAGGATTTCGGCCATTCTGAGCGCCACGGTGGTCTTTCCGGTACCGGGATTTCCCGTAAAGTTCATGTGCAGCGTCGGTGCGCCAGAGATCAGCCCGAACTTACGGCGAAGCCGGTCGACCAGGAGCAGCGCAGCGATCTCGCGGATGCGGTTCTTGATGGGCTTCAGGCCGACGAGTTCGCGGTCGAGCTTGTCCATCACCTCGTCGATGTTGGACGCCTCGAACTCGGCCTGTAGATCAACCGATTCGCCCTGCGCGGCAGCGCTCTTTGCTATCGCGTCCAGCATGGTTCGCCTAGCTCCGTTCGCCTTCGGGCCTATCGGTCGCATAAGGCACGATCGAATAGCCCTGACTGCGGCCGTCACGCTCTTGGCGCAGCAGCCGGAACCCGGGTTCATTGGGTGGCCGGTTGACGATGAATGACATGCGCGGTGCTTCCCAGCCCTTGGTCGAATCGAAGGCGGTGACCCGGACATACATGTTGGGCATAGCTTTCCGGCAATTGTTGACTTCAAGCAGGATGCCCGCCGGGTCCCTCAGGTCGAACATCGGGTTGCCGTACATTTCCCAATAGGTGTTTCGCGGATGCGGATCGTCCGTGTATTCGACGCTGACCGCCCAGTGGTTTTTCAGGGCGTATTTGATCTGCGCCGAAATCTGCTCATCGGTTAGCTCGGGCAGGAACGAAAACTGTCCCTGCGTGACCTTGTTTCCGGGATTGGTCATCATGGCGACGGTTCCTTTCGTCTAGAAGCTCGGCGTTGCGGTTGGCACAAAGTCGGCCGTGTCGGTCGATTCGTAGTTGAAGGTGACGTCCTTCCACGTCTCCAGGGCCGCCTTGAGCGGCGTGCACCATCTGGCCGCCTGTTCGAGGATTTTGGTCCCTTCGCGCAGATAGTCGCGGCCCTCGTTGCGGGCGAGGATCATCGCCTCCAACGCGACGCGATTGGCCGTCGCGCCGGCCTGGATGCCGTCCGGATGGCCGATCGTGCCGCCGCCGAACTGCAGGATGACGTCCTCGCCGAGATAATGGATCAACTGGTGCATCTGGCCGGCATGGATGCCACCGGAGGCGACGGGCATCACCTTGTTGAGCGAGGCCCAGTCCTGATCGAAGAACAGCCCGGTTTCGAGGTTCTGCGGCGTGCGCTCCTCGCGCAGCGTGTCATAAAACCCCTTGATCATAAGCGGGTCGCCTTCCAGCTTGCCGACCACCGTGCCGGCATGGATGTGATCGACGCCGGCCATCCGCATCCATTTGCAGATGACGCGAAAATTCATGCCGTGGTTCTTCTGGCGCGAATAAGTCGAGTTGCCGGCCCGGTGGAGGTGCAGGATCATGTCGTTGCGGCGTGCCCACTTGGCCATCGACTGGATCGCCGTGTAGCCGATGACGAGGTCGATCATGACGATGCAGGAGCCAAGCTGTTTTGCAAATTCGGCGCGCTCGTACATCTCCTCCATCGTGCCGGCGGTGACGTTGAGATAATGGCCCTTGACTTCGCCGGTGGCGGCCGACGCCTTGTTCACTGCCTCCATGCAGTAGAGGAAACGGTCGCGCCAATGCATGAAGGGCTGTGAGTTGATGTTCTCGTCGTCCTTGACGAAGTCGAGGCCACCCTTCAGCGCCTCGTAGACGACGCGGCCGTAGTTGCGGCCGGACAGGCCAAGTTTCGGCTTCGTCGTCGCGCCGAGCAGCGGCCGGCCGAACTTGTCGAGCCGCTCGCGTTCCACCACGATGCCGGTCGCCGGGCCCTGGAAGGTCTTGAGGTAAGCCACCGGGATGCGCATGTCCTCGAGCCGCAAGGCCTTGACGGCCTTGAAGCCGAACACGTTGCCGATGATCGATGCTGTCAGGTTGGCGATGGAGCCGGGCTCGAACAGGTCGAGGTCGTAGGCGATATAGGCGAAGTACTGTTGCTCGATCCTGGTGCCTGGACCTGTGTTCGGCACCGGCTCGGATTTGAATGCCTTGGCGCGGTAGAGCTCGCAGGCGGTCAGCCTGTCGGTCCACACCACGGTCCATGTCGCGGTAGAGGATTCACCGGCGATGGCGGCGGCCGCCTCCTCGTGGTCGACGCCGGGCTGCGGCGTGATCCGAAACATGGCGATCAGGTCGGTCTCCTTGGGCCGGTAGTCCGGCTCCCAGTAGCCCATCTTCTTGTAGGGGATGACGCCCGACCTGTAGCGTTCCTTGCCTTCCTTGAGCGTGCCTGCTGAGGGCATGTCGATCTTGTTCATGGGCAGGTCTCCTGTTTGCCGCTCAGGCGGCTTTCGCGGTTGCGATATGGGGGTCGAGCTTTCCTGCAGCGTAACGTTTCGCCATCTCATCCATGGCGATCACCCTGATCTTCGACGCGTGGCCTGCGGTGCCGAAGCGTTCGAAGCGATCGCGGCAAAGGTCGCGCAGGGCGTCCATGGCGGGTTTCAGGAATTTACGCGGATCGAATTCGCGCGGGTCCTCCGTCGCAACGCGGCGGAACTGCCCGGCCATGGCCATTCGGCAATCGGTGTCGATGTTGACCTTGCGCACGCCGTAGCGGATGCCGCGCTCGATTTCCTCGACCGGGACGCCAAAGGTCTGGGGCATCTCGCCGCCATAGTTGTTGATGATGTCCTGCAGTTCCTGCGGCACGGAGGAAGACCCGTGCATGACCAGATGCGTGTTGGGCAGCTTTTCGTGAATCGCCTCGATCACCTGCATGGCCAGGATACCGCCGTCAGGCTTGCGGCTGAATTTATAGGCGCCGTGCGAGGTACCGCAGGCGATCGCCAGCGCGTCGACCCGGGTGGCGGTCACGAAGTCGACCGCCTGATCGGGATCGGTCAAAAGCTGGTCATGGGAAAGCGCACCTTCGGCGCCGTGCCCGTCCTCGGCCTCGCCCTGGCCGGTTTCCAGCGAGCCGAGCACGCCGAGCTCGCCTTCGACCGAAGCGCCGACCCAATGTGCCATGCGTGCGACACGTTCGGTGATGGCGACGTTGTAATCGTAGCTCGCCGGTGTCTTGGCATCCGCCATCAGCGATCCGTCCATCATCACCGAGGTGAAGCCGTGGCGGATCGCCGACAGGCAGGTGGCCTCGTTATTGGCGTGATCCTGATGGATGCATAGCGGAACGGCCGGATGGATTTCGGTCAACGCCTCCATCATCTTGGCCAGCATGATGTCATTGGCATAGGAACGGGCGCCGCGCGAGGCTTGGATGATAACCGGCGCATCGCAGGCCCTGGCGGCCTCCATGATGGCGAGGCCCTGTTCCATGTTGTTGATGTTGAATGCCGGCACCCCGTAGCCGTGCTCGGCGGCATGGTCGAGAAGCTGGCGAAGGGTGATGCGGGCCATGGTCGTCCTCCTAGATGATGAGCTTCAGCGCCGCTGCCGCGACGGCTTCGGGCGTGATGTCGAAATGCCGGTAAAGGTCTGGGGCAGGGGCGCTGGCGCCGAAACCGGCCATGCCGACGAAAGTGCCGGTGTCGCCGATCCAGCGGTCCCAGCCGAGCCGTGCTGCGGCTTCGATGGCAATGCGGGGCGCCGAGCCGAGGACGGCCTTGCGGGTGCCGGCGTCCTGCTCCTCGAAAAGCTCCCAGCACGGCATCGAGACAATCGCGGCGGCGACGCCGTGCTCGGTCTCCAGCCGTAGGGCGGCGGCAACCGCGATTTCGACCTCCGAGCCGGTGGCGATCAGCGTCACCGCGCGGTGCCCGGCTGGCTCGCGCAGGATGTAGGCGCCCCGGCTCGACCGGTTCTCGTCGCTGTGTGGCTCGCCGCTAGGTGCTTGGCGCAGCATCGGCAGGTTCTGGCGCGAGAGCACCAGCACGCTCGGCCGCTTCTCGCTTCTCAGCGCCAGTTCCCAGCACTCCGCCGTTTCGACGATGTCGGCCGGACGGAAGACGTTGAGGTTTGGCGTCGCCCGCAGCATCGCCAGGTGCTCGACCGGCTGGTGGGTCGGGCCGTCCTCGCCGAGACCAATGGAATCGTGCGTCATCACATAGATGACGCGCTGGCCCATGAGCGCCGAGAGCCGCATCGCGCCGCGCGCGTAGTCGGCGAAGCACAGGAACGTGCCGCCATAAGGCACGAAGCCGCCATGCAGTGCGATGCCGTTCATGGCTGCGGCCATGCCGTGCTCGCGGATTCCGTAGTGGATGTAACGGCCGGCGTAGTCACCCGGCGCGATGCGGTTCATACCCTTGGTGATCGTCAGGTTCGAATGCGTCAGATCGGCGGAGCCGCCGACGGTCAGTTCGGTTGCGCCATTGATCGCAGCGAGTGCCATTTCCGAGGCTTTTCGCGTTGCAACCTTGGTGGCCTTCCCGACATGTTCCTTGCGGAAGGCGCCGAGCGCTTCGAAGACCGCGTCGGGCAGGGCGCCGGCGACCGCGCCCTCGAAGGCCTGGCGCCGCGGCGAGGCGGCAAGCCGCTGCTCCCAGGCGCGGCGTGCCGCTTGACCGCGGCCGGCAATCTCGCGCCAGGCGAAAAGGATATCGTCCGGCACCTCGAACGGCGCGAAGGCCCAGCCGATGTTTTCGCGCGTCGCGGCGATCTCCGCATCGCCCAGCGGCGCGCCATGCGTCTTTTCCGAACCGCCCAGATTGGGCGCTCCCTTGCCGATCACCGTGCGGCAGGCGATCAGAGACGGCTGGTCCGATTGCTGCGCCGCTTCGATTGCCGCCGCAACGGTTTCGGTGTCGTGGCCGTTCACCGACTGGACATGCCATCCAGCGGCTTTGAACCGCGCCGGCTGGTCCATCGATGTCGACAGGGAAGTGGGCCCGTCGATCGAGATCGCATTGTCGTCCCAAAAGACGATCAGCCGGGAGAGCTTCAGGTGACCGGCAAGATCGATCGCCTCGTGGCTGATGCCTTCCTGCAGGCAGCCGTCGCCGGCGATCGCGTAGGTGAAATGGTCGACGAGATCGGCGCCGTGGCGGGCCGCAAGCATGCGCTCCGCCAGCGCCATGCCGACAGCGGTCGAAATGCCTTGTCCAAGCGGGCCGGTCGTCGTCTCGATGCCAAGCGCATGGCCATATTCCGGATGTCCGGCGGTGCGGCTGCCCAGCTGGCGAAACCGCTGCAATTCTTCGATAGGCATGTCTTCAAAGCCTAGCAGGTAATGCAGCGCATACTGCAGCATCGAGCCGTGCCCGGCCGACAGCACGAAGCGGTCACGATCGGGCCAGTTGGGGGCCGACGGATCGATATTGATGAAGCGGCTGAACAGCACCGTTGCGACATCGGCCATGCCCATCGGCATGCCCGGATGACCGGAATTGGCCTTTTGGACGCTGTCCATCGCCAGTGCGCGAATGGCGTTGGCCATGTCGCGCTCCGAGACGGCGGCGACGGGCTTCAGTGCTGCTGCCTGGCTGTTCATGGCGTCCTCCTCACGACACACGGTTCTTGCGTTCGATCAATTGCAGGATGAGCGGCGTCAGGATCAGCTGCATGGCAAGGTCGAGCTTGTTGCCGGGCACCACTATGGAATTCGGCCGCGACATGAACGAGTCGTGGATCATCGAAAGCAGGTAGGGGAAATCGATGCCGCGGGGATTGGCGAAGCGGATAACCAGCATCGATTCGTCGGGCGTCGGTATCCAGCGCGCGATGAATGGATTGGACGTGTCGACGATCGGCACGCGCTGGAAGTTGATGGCGGTCTGCGAAAACTGCGGGACGATGTAGCGGACATAGTCCGGCATGCGGCGCAGGATCACGTCCATCACCGCCTCGGTGGAATAGCCGCGCGTTGCGCGGTCGCGATGGATCTTCTGGATCCATTCGAGATTTATGACCGGCACCACGCCGATCTTGAGATCCGCGTGCCTGGCCAGGTTGATCTTGTCGGTGACGACGCAGCCATGCAGGCCCTCGTAGAAGAGCAGGTCGCTCGGCGGAAATTCGCGCCATTCGGTGAAATGTCCCGGCGGCGTGCCGTACTGCTTCTCCTCATCCTCATCATGGATGTATGTGCGGGTCTTTCCGGTTCCCCGGCGGCCATATTCCTCGAATACCTCTTCGAGGATTGCCAGTTCATTGGCCTCGGCGTGGAAGTGGGTGAAGTTCGGATTGCCCGCCTTTTCCTCCTCGGCCACCTTCGCCTTCATCGTGGCGCGGTCGTAGCGATGGAAAGCATCGCCTTCGATGAAGGCGGCGCCGATGTTCTCGCGCCGGAAGATCAGCTCGAAGATGCGCTTGACAGAGGTAGTGCCTGCGCCCGACGACCCGGTGATGGTAATGATGGGGTGCTTTGCCGACATGGTCTTCAGGCCCTGAAAAGGCCGCGGCGGCTGAACAGCGGCGCGCGCTCGCCGATGGCGCTCGGTTCGGTGTGGTAGCGGGTGATGCGCGCGACTTCGCGCGCCGATCCGAAAACCATGGGCACGCGCTGGTGCAGGTTCTCTGGTTCGATTTCGAGGATGCGGGTGATCGTATCGGTGGCGGCACCGCCCGCCTGTTCGACGAGATAGGCGATCGGGTTTGCCTCATAGACGAGGCGCAGTCGCCCCTGGCGGTAAGTCTTGCGCTTGTCGCCTGGATACAGGAATACGCCGCCGCGCATCAATATGCGGTAGCAGTCCGCGACCAGGGAGGCGATCCAGCGCATGTTGAAGTCCTTCTCGCGTGGGCCTTCCGTACCTTCGAGGCAGTCGTCGATGTAGAGCCGCACCGCCTCGTCCCAATGCCGGTAGTTGGCGGCGTTGATGGCGAACTCCTGGGTTCGCTGTGGGATGATCCGGCTCTCGTAGGCCTGGACGAAGGTGCCGAGCCTGGTCGAGAGAACGAAGATATGCGTGCCGCTGCCGAGCGACAGAACCAGCGCCAGCTGCGGGCCGTAGATGAAGAAACCGGCGCCCAGCTGGTTCACGCCTGCCTGCAAAAAGGAGGCGGCCGGATTCCCATCCGGCGCACCAATTGCAGGGAGGAGCGAGAAGACCGTTCCGATCGACACGTTGGTGTCGATGTTGGATGAGCCGTCGAGCGGGTCGATGGCGATGGCAAGAGGCGCTTGCCTGTCGAGCAGCACCGGCTGCTCCAGTTCCTCGGAAGCGTAAAGCGCGATCGGAGCGTGGCGCATGGCGTTGAGGAAGATGTCATCGGCGAAGACATCGAGATCCTTCTGGATGTCGCCGTCAGCATTGGCGCCGCGGGTTCCCGCAAAGGCCGTGCCGAGCACCCCTTGATTGATGGTGTTGCGGATCGTGGTGGCCGCCTGCGTCAGCTGACGGATGGTCGCTACGACGGCGGAGCGCAGTTCGTCCGGCTCGCCAAGATAGGAGTTCAGAAAAGCGTCGAGCGTTGCCGCTGGCATCGTAACCTCCCGATCCAGCCGCCTCTCCTCGGGTCGGCCGGATTGGGAAAGGAGAACAAACGACGCTGGATAAGTAAAATTCAATAACTTTACTCAGGCACTTAAAAAATTTTAGTATGCTGTATGAGAAATCTCACGCTCAAGCAGTTCAAGACCGTTCAGGCAATCGTCGCCCACGGGAGAATCGTCAGTGCGGCCAAAGTGTTAGGCCTGTCTCCTCCAGCGGTGACGATTCAGTTGCGGCAAGTTGAGGAAGAGTTCCAGCTGGCCTTGTTCGACCGGACGTCGGACGGCATGCGTCCCACTGCCGCAGGTCTGGCCTTCGTCGAGACGGCACAGGCCATCGAGGAGCGGCTTCGTCTGCTCGAAGACAAGATGGATGCGATCAAGGGCGTGCGCGCCGGCAGCTTGCGGCTCGGCGTCGTTTCCACGGCCAAATATTTCGCACCGCGGCTGATGGCCGCCTTCATGAAGGAACATCCCGATATCGACATGCGGCTTGCCATCGGCAACCGCGCCGAGACGATCGATAATCTGAAGAACCACGACATCGATATCGCGCTGATGGGACGCCCGGCGAAGGAAGTCCCGGTGCGTGCTTCGGTCTTCGGCGATCACCCGCTGGTCATCATCGCACCGCCCGACCACCCGCTGGCGTCGGCACGCGACATTTCCAAGGAGCGGATCGCCGAGGAGCATTTCCTCATTCGCGAGCCCGGCTCCGGAACGCGCATCTCACTGGAAATATTCCTGAGCGACGTGCCCGGCCGCATCGACGATCTCGGCGTCGAGATGGGCTCGAACGAGACCATCAAGCAGGCGGTGATGGCCGGGCTCGGCATCGCGTTCATCTCTGCCCACACCATCGCTGCCGAAACCGAAGCCGGCCGGCTGGTCATCCTCGACGTCGTCGGCATGCCGATCCGCCGGCAATGGTTTTCGGTGATGCGCAGCGATCACGCGATCTCGCCGGCGATGGCGACCTTCCACGATTTTCTGATGCGCAAGGGCGCGATGTACCTGCCACTGTTCGGCAAGCTCTATCCGCACGAGGACTGAACAGTAGAGGTCGCGCGAGTTAGGGCGCGCGGTCCAGGCAAACGCTTCAGATAAACGATGGTGTGTATCAGCGGCTGATCGGCTGTGATCTCCGGACCGACGTCCACGAGCCGAGGATAGGCAGGCATCGCTGGTGGCACGCATTTGCGGAGCCGAGGCGACCGCCCTCCAAGCGCTGGCCCACGCGGTAGCGCCCCCGCGTTCACGGAACGGGTGGGCTCTGACTGAGCGTCTGCTAGCCTACAATTGGTTCGGCGACAGCTTCTTCTAGGCCAGTTGCCGCTTGGGCGGCAAGACCGCGGGCCGCTGCTTGTGAATCGTAAAATTCCTCAAGTGCATAGACTCTGCCCCACCGCAGGGTGAACACGTGGAGACCACGGTTGACGTACGACGCGTCGCCCTTGAGCAGCGTTGCGGTACCGTCCCACTGGGCAGACACGGTGGTATGCCACGGCCAGCCCTTCACCCAGATGTGGTTGACCGTGAGATGGAGATTGGGCAGGACGCGGCCGAGGCGCTCAAACCAGCGGCGCATGGCTTCTTTGTCGCGGCGCTCACCACCAAGTGCGTGGGCGCCGGAAACGCGGTGATGGACATGCAGCGCGAGTGCCTTCACCGCCTCATCCCAGCGATGGTTGTTGACGTGGTCGAAGCTCTCTCGGACGATTTCTCGACAAAATAACTGTATAGCATTTGACCTCTCCCCAAACTTATTCGATGGCGTGATCGAGGCACCGTGTGGTGAGCCGAGCGGACGCGAGAGCACACGGCCAGCAGCACGCCGGCTGCGGTCTGAACTTCGGCTCAGCGTATTGTCGCGTCGGCTCGCAGATGCATGTTCGTCTCGGTCGAGACCGTCACCTCATCCCCGGACCTTGAGAACGCGTAGAGCGAGTCCTGGTGGCCCGGCATGGAAAATGCCACGGAGTCGTCGTCGGCGAGGCCCATGACGACGCGCAGCGGATCGCCCCCGGTCTTCAGCGCGAAGGTGGCGGTGACCTCCAGGAGGTCGCCGTCGACCGGGACGTAGTAGACCACCATGTCAAGGTGTCCCTCGTGCAGGCTGCCGCTTTCGATCGGGCGTCCGATGGTGGCCTCCTCGGCAAAAGCCGGGGCCGCAAGAAACAGCGCGGCCAGGAGCGATGCGCTCAAGGTTTTGCGGATCATTTCGTATCTCCTTTTTAGATTGCGTTCGAACTCTATATAGGCTATAGATTACGAACGCAATCTAAAAAAGAGGTCAACAATGCGCGTAAGTCGTACTCAGGCAGCGGAAAACCGCGAGACTGTCATCAACGTGGCAAGCCGCCTTTTTCGGGAGCGCGGCTTTGACGGTATCGGCCTTAAGGATCTGATGAAGGGTGCCGGACTGACCCAAGGCGCATTTTACAAGCAGTTCGCATCCAAGGACGACCTGGCGGCGCAAGCGTCCAGGCGGGCGATGGAGAGCGCCACCCGTCGATGGTCGGCCGCGACTGCGGCAAACCCTGATGATCCGCTTGGCGCGGTGATCGCGTTCTACCTCAGTATGGACCATCGCGGAGAAAAGATGGACGGCTGCCCGATCGTGGCGCTCGGCTCGGATGCCGCCAGACAGGGCAAGGACGTGAAAGCGCCGTTCGAAGCCGGGATCAAGGAGCATCTCGAGATCCTCGGCCGTTTCATTGCTGAGGCCAATGGCGGGGAGTTCGATGGCAGGGCCATGGCCATTCTCTCGACAATGGTCGGTGCGCTGATGTTATCGCGCGTCATCAACGATCCTGACCTCGCGCAGGCCTTTCTGGATGCGGCGGCCAATCAGGTTCGTGAATCAGCCGGCACTTGAACGGCGTGGCGGCGCGCCCGAACTGACAGGAAAATAGATGCGACGGATTGTTGTTACGGGCATGGGAGCGGTTACGCCCCTTGCTGCCGATGTTGAAACGTCCTGGTCGCGTCTCCTGGCCGGCCGCTCGGGCATCCGGAGGCTTGCGGATGATGTGGTGTGCGACCTGCCGGCGAAGGTCGGCGGGGTGGTGCCCTCCACAGAAGAAGATCCGGACGCTGGTTTCGATCCGGAAGCCATCCTTCCGCCGAAGGATCAGCGCAAGGTAGACCGGTTCATTCTCTTTGCGCTGGCCGCGGCACAAGAGGCGCTCACCCAAGCAAGATGGGCCCCCGTCTCGGAAGCGGATCGCTTGCGCACGGCCACGATCATCGCCTCGGGCGTCGGCGGGTTCCCGGCCATAACCGAGGCGGTGCGCACGGTCGACCGGCGCGGCGTCCGCCGTCTATCACCTTTTACGGTGCCGTCCTTCCTGGTGAACCTCGCGGCAGGCCACGTCTCGATCCGCTATGGCTTCAAAGGTCCGCTCGGTGCACCCGTAACGGCGTGCGCGGCCGGCATTCAGGCGATCGGCGATGCGGCTCGCCTAATCCGCGCCAACGAGGCCGATATTGCCGTGTGCGGCGGGACGGAAGCATGCATGAATCTTGTCAGCCTCGGTGGGTTTGCGGCGGCACGCTCTCTTTCGACGTCCTTTAATCACCGTCCTGATGAGGCCTCCCGACCGTTCGACAAGTCGCGGGACGGCTTCGTCATGGGCGAAGGAGCCGGCATGCTGGTCATCGAGGAATTGAGCCACGCGCTGGCGCGCGGCGCAAGACCGCTGGCCGAGCTTGTCGGCTACGGCACGACGGCGGATGCTCATCACGTCACCTCCGGTCCCGAGGACGGCGACGGTGCGCGCCGGGCCATGGAGATCGCAATCGCCCAAGCAGGGATTTCGCCCCACGAGGTTCGTCATCTCAATGCCCATGCGACCTCCACGCCGGTGGGCGACCTGGGTGAGATCGAAGCGATCAAGAGCGTGTTCGGGCGCGATTTCGCGATAGCTGTCAGTGCAACGAAATCGGCGACCGGACACCTGCTCGGAGCCGCCGGCGGGCTCGGAGCAATCTTCGCAATCCTGGCGCTCAGGGATCAGATGGCACCGCCGACCCTCAATCTGAGCGCTCCCGATCCGGCCGGCGACGGGATCGACTTCGTCGCAAACCGGGCCCGGCCGATGGCGATGGGCTATGCAATCTCCAATGGCTTCGGCTTCGGAGGCGTTAATGCCAGCGCGCTGTTCCGGCGCTGGACGGATGATCTGGCCGGCGCGTGTACCGGAGGCGCTCATGATTGACGCCTTTCGCTCCGACCTGTCGTGCTTCTCCCACGCCAATCCAAAACGAAGAAAGAAGTGACCTCCATGAACAAGACCAATCTAGGCGTCGCCCTGGTGACGGGGGCATCAAGCGGTATCGGGCACACAACGGCCAAAGCCCTGCAGAACGCGGGCTTTCGCGTGTTCGGAACCAGCCGTCGCGCGGTCGTCGACCGATCCGATGGCGTTACCATGCTGGCCTGTGACGTGACCGATGACACGTCCGTGGCGAAACTTGTCCAGGACGTGCTGGCCGAGACCGGGCGCATCGACCTGCTTGTCAATAATGCCGGCGTTGGCCTGCTTGGTGGCGCGGAGGAGTCCTCGATGGCCCAGGCCAAGTCGTTGTTTGACGTGAACGTCTTTGGCGTTATGCGAGTAACCAAAGCGGTGTTGCCGACAATGCGCCGCCAAGGCAAGGGCAGAATCGTCAATTTGAGCTCGGTGCAGGGGTTTATTCCAGCTCCCTATTTCGCGCTTTATTCGTCGACCAAGCATGCCGTTGAGGGCTACTCCGAATCGCTCGACCACGAACTGCGTACTTTCGGAATTCGCGTCGTGTTGGTGGAGCCCGCCTATACCCGCACCTCATTTGAAGAAAATCTCGCCAGGCCGGATCAGTTGCTTGACATCTATGACTCTGCTCGCGCTGGCATGAATGCAGCTGTGCGGAAAGCGATGGAAAAAGGCGATACGCCGGAAGTGGTGGCCAGGACCGTTTTGGCGGCTGCGACCGATCCCGCTCCGAAGGGGCGCTATGCGGCTGGAAAAATGGCGCGCCAGGTCAGTTTCCTGCGCCGTTTCGTCCCCGCATCCGCATTCGACAAGAGCCTGCGAAAGCAGAACGGACTGCCGGTCTGAGGTCGACAACAATGATATTCCTGTTTCGGTCGAGCCCATGCGAGAGCGCGTTCCAGGAGTTCACATTTTTTGGCACTGGGACAGCCGGACGCGCATCTTCGATGCGCGTGCGTCCGCGACCGAGCCCTGCGGTCATTGGCGTTAGATTAGTGCCATGTTATATTGCGGCGCGAAAGAGCGGGGGCCACGTTCCTTTCACACCCGTAAGTGATCCGTATGTGCGATCCCTGCAAACTGGTCGGTATCACGGAAACTCCCGGGCATGGGGTTCGGGAATCGATGGGGACAAGGGGTAATGCTCTACACGCTCGTTATGATGGTCTGCCTGACGGATGTGCCGCAGACCTGTGAACAACGCGAACAGATGGTGGACGGCCTGGCGATGAATCCCGGGACCGCCTTCATGCAGGCGCAATCGCTGGTAGCCCAGTGGATCGAGACGCATCCCGGTTATTTCGTTCAGCGCTGGCGCGTGCTGCCCGGCCGTGGATCGTGATATCCGCCGCGAAGATCGAATGAGGTTCTATTTCTTCGCGGCGAGCGTTTCCGAGACGGCCTTGGACAATTGATAAAGCCGCTGCTCGATTATCGTCGGCACTTCACAGACGTAGGTCAGTGATTGGACGCGTTCATTGAAAATTCGCGTTGCGAATTTCAGCTGTTCGGTTCGCCGATCGATCTCGTCGGGATCTGCATCCGGCTTTGCCCGCAATGCATCGACATCGGACGCTTCCTTGCGCAACGCGGCGGCCATTTCGAGCTGCTTGTGGGCGTAGCGGGAAATGCCGGAGATCACCTGCGAGCGCTCGGCGTCCAGGTGGTCGAACATGCCTTGCACCATCATCGCCATTTTGGGTGCAAGTTGCTCGGCCGGCAAGGAGGCCGCGAAATCCCTGATCTTCTTTTGAGCTTCCGCAATCGGCATCCGGCGAGCTGCCACTTCCTCGATCAGGGCGGAGATGGTGGGGTCTTTCGACCAGTCCTTCGCGGCTGAAGGAAGGTCCGGTCCGCTCCAGATCTGGCCGAGCGAGAGTTGCGGCACCTTTCGCTGCATGCAAGGCCAGTCTGGATCGGGGTTGGCTGCCATGGCGTTGACGCCCGGCGCGAGCATGGCGACCAGAGCCAGACCGCGAACATTGATCATTCGCGCCATCAGGCATTTCCTCCCGTGTCCTGTTTGCGGGTCATCAGGCCGCGCGAAGGGTCGTAGGCGATGATGGCGGCGGCAAGGAACAGCAGCGTGCAGCCGGCAACGACGCCCAGCGACAGCCAGTCAACCTGGCCGTAGAAGGCGAAGCGGATCAGTTCGACGGCGTAAGTAAATGGATTGGCGAGGCAGATTTTGTAGAGCAGGGGGCTAGCCTCCTGGATACGCCACAAGGGATAGAGTGCCGGAGAAGCGAAATAGCCGGGAAAGATGACGAAGTTCATGATGCCAGCGAAGTTTTCGAGCTGCTTGATCATTGAGGACAGAAGCATGCCGAGCGCGCACAGCATCATGCCTGACAGGAACAGCGCCGGCAGCACGGTGAGATAGCCAAGCGGCGGCGCCTTGACGCCCCAGAACCAGGCAACGATCAGGAACGCGTAAACCTGCGCGATCGACACGGCGACACCGGCGAGCATCTTCGAGATCAGTAAAAACCAACGCGGGAAGGGGCTGACCAGCAGGGTGCGCATGTTGCCCATTTCGCGATCATAGACCATCGACAGCGAAGACTGCATGCCCGAAAACAGCAGAATCATGCCGCACAGGCCCGGCGTGATGTAGACCTCGTAGAGCACGTAGGTCTTGTAGGGCGGGATGATCGATACGCCGAGCACCTGCCGGAATCCGGCGGCAAAAATGAACAGCCAGACGAGCGGCCGAACCAGCGAGGATATAAAGCGCTCGCGCTGATGCAGGAAGCGCAGGCACTCCCGCACGACGATCCCTTTGAGGCAAACGAGGTAGTGGTGGAGCCCAAACTGTTCGAACTTCACCGGCGTGAGGGCGGCGACTTTTGCGGGCATTGCGGGAGCGCTCATGGTGACATCTCCGCGATGCCGCTTGTTTCGATGCGGTTGAGCCTGGAAAAGGCGTCGCGGATCGAACTGGCACCGCTCGTCGCAACGACATCGGCCACCTTACCCTTGGCAACCAGGTCGCCCTGCCGCAGCACGACGACGTGGTCGCCGTCTTCGACCTCATCGATCAGATGCGTCGCCCACAGCACACCGATGCCCTCGGTTTCGACGAGTTTGCGGATGGTGGCCAAAATGCCCGCACGCGACTGGATGTCGAGACCGACCGTCGCCTCGTCGAGCAGCAGCAGGGAAGGGCGGTGGAGCAGCGCCCGCGCGATCTCGATGCGCCGCATTTGGCCGCCGGAAAGACTGCGTGCCTTGTCATGCTGACGGCCCTGCATGTTGACTGTATCGAGCAGCGCGGCAATGCGCTGCCGGGCTTGGTGTCCGCCAATGCCATGCAGCGAGGCGTGGTAGGAGAGGTTCTGGTGGACGCTGAGGTCGAGGTCGAGCGTGCGTGCCTGGAATACGATGCCGACACGCCTGAGCGCTTCGCCCGAAGCGCGGCTGACGTCATGGCCGAAGATGCGGATCGATCCGCGGCGGGTGCCGTAAAGATGGCTGATCAGTGAGAACAAAGTTGTCTTGCCGGCCCCATTGAGGCCGAGCAGAACGGTGAAAGTTCCCGGCGCGATCGAGAATGAGACGTCCTGGAGCGCTCGCTTCGGACCATAGGAATGGCTGATGCCGGCAACATCGAGCGCTGCCACCTCCTCTCCAGCTCCGCTTGTCCTCACATGCTGCATGCCGCTGGCTCCTTCGGGGCGCGCTGGTTATCTAGTGCACTCGCAACATCCCCGCGGCAAATATTCATCACGTCGGCCTCCCTGATCATTGCTGCGGTCTAGTGGGGCGATATGGCCACGCCCCAAGGCTGCTGGCCCACCGTAACCGATTGAACCGGCTCGTCCGTCGCCGTGTCGATGAATGTGATGTCGTTGGAATTGCCGTTGGTGGTGATCAGCGTCTTCTGATCGGGGGTGAAGTCGAGATGCCAGACGCGCTGGCCGACCAGGATGTATTTTTCCACCTCGTAGGTTTCGGTGTTGATGACGGCGACGTGGTTCGCTGGGCCGAGCGCGACATAGGCTTTCTTGCCGTCCGCGCTGATTGCGATGCCGACCGGCTGGATGGTTTCGGGCCGCAGTCCCGCAATCGCGAACTGGATCTTCTTCACCACCTCGCGTTTGAGACTGTCGATGACGCTGACGGTACCGCCGATTTCGGCACTGACCCAGATCTGTGATCCGTCGGGCTTGAATTGCGCAAAGCGCGGACGCGTGTCGACCAGGACGTTGTCGGTCACCTCATGGCTGTCGGTGTCGATGAAATGCGCCATGCTGGTGGTTTCGGAGGTGTTGACCATGGTTTTGCCATCGGGACTGACGGCCATGCCTTCAGGCTCCACCCCAACGGGAATCTCGGTCATGACCTGCTTGCTCTCGACGTTGATCGCGGTGACGAGATTGTCGTCCTCGTTGGCGACGTAGAGCGTCTTGCCGTCGGGCGAAAGCACGAACAGTTCGGGATCGGGGCCTGATGGCAGCGTGCCAACGATCTGCAGCCTCGCGGTATCGATGATTTCGATCGTATCGTCATCGCTGGCGCACAAATAGATGAACTTGCCGTCATGCGAGATGGTGATACCGCGCGGCCTCTGGCCGACTTCGACGGTCTTCACCACTTGCATCGTCGCCGTGTCGACGACCGTTATCGTATTGTCTTTCTCGTTGGAGACATAAACGGTGTAAGCCCACGCCGGATTGGCCATGAAGCCGAGAATGGCGAGTGCGCAAGCTCGTCTCTGCACGAAAATTCCTCCCGATTGGTTCTACTTAAGGACGCATTTCGTTTCCGGCTGATCGACGCCGAGCGTATCGAGCTCGGAGATTTGGTGGAGATAACCCTCCTGTGGCGATGTCGAGACCACGGATTTGGTGTCGCCGAGCAGGATTGGCTGGCGAAGCTGATGGTTCCACTGGCGGAAGGTCAGCTTCTGTCCCTTGAAGGCGGCGACCGAGAAATCGTCCGAGCCGATGTAGTCGCTGATCTTGTTCGGATCGTCGCCATTGGTCCGCGTGCTGGCTTCGCCCACCGCCCGCACCGCCGTCCAGGCCGACATATCCTTGGACAGCATTCGCCGGCCGGTCGTCCTCAGGAAACGGCTTTGCATTTGAATGCCACCCCATTGCTCGCTCGCGGGATGCCAGGACGATGCGACAAGACCGGCCGTGCCAGCGACCAGCCGCGGTGTCCAGGTGCGGTAGGGCACATAGGTTCCGAACACCTCGCTCTCATCGGCGACAAGCACCACGTCATGCTCCGGCAGATCCTGCGTGAACACGGAAATCTGCTGCTGTATCTGCGTGGCGCCGGTGTCGGTGCGGCGCGCCGTGCCGGTGTCTTTGAACTCCTTCTCGGCGACGATCTGACCGCCGAAGCGGGCCGCCGCGCGGCGCAACGCGGCCGCATAGAGATGATCCCGCTCATGCGAACCATAGAGCAGCACCCAATTCGGCCATTTCTTTACCACGAGATACTGCGCCAGCGCGTCAGCCAGCATGCTTCGCGTCGGCGCGATATGGAAAATATTTATGCGGCAGTCTTCCTCGCGCAGGCTGTCGTCGGTAGCACCGACATTGAAGACCAGAACGCCCTTGTCGCGGGCGATGTCTGCGATCGACAGCAATTGCCTGGCCGAGAGGTCCGCGACAACATAGCGGTCACCTTTGGCAATCAGATCGTTGAACGCCTGAACCGCGTCGGCGTCCGGCTTGACCTCGGCTATGTCGAGGCTGAATTTCTGGCTGAGGAACTTTCCTGTCGTGTTGTTATCGCCGATCGCCACATTGGCGCCGGCGACACCTTCGTCGCGTGGCGGCAGGTCCAGCAGGGAAAGCGCCAGTTGCGGCGCGTAGGCCCGCAAATAACCTATTCTGATTTCGGTTATCTTTCTTTCCGGCCTGTCGGCTGCGACCGGTTGCTTGCCCGTCACTTCTTGGGCCATCACGCCTGTAACGTTGGCGGTCTGGAAAAAAAAGCACAAAAAGGCCGCGAGAGTGCCTGGCACCGCGCTCGTCATCGATAAAACTGCCCATTCTTGCACTAAAGTCCGATTGTTCCCGGACCAGCGCGAATTCAAGGTGCCCACAATGAGCTTAGCGGACGCCACAAGATTTATCAAAGCCGTGCAAGTGGACTTACGTGTCTGCTTTAGTCCTATGCCTTTTCGAGGATACGGCGATGAATGAGCGTGTTGCGGTCTCATCCGCAGCAATGGCGGAATGAGAAACTCTATGGGTCGTCATGGGAGGATTGCCTGATGAAAACGCGCGCCGCTGTCGCCGTTGCCGCCGGAAAGCCGCTGGAGATCATGGAGGTCGACCTCGAAGGTCCGCGTGATGGCGAGGTGCTGGTCGAGATCAAGGCAACCGGCATCTGCCACACCGACGAGTTCACGCTGTCGGGCGCCGACCCGGAAGGCCTGTTTCCGGCGATCC